>DYML01000019.1:0-15390 GCA_020721605.1 Anaerolinea thermophila | reverse complement strand
GGCTTGTCTGCCAACGCGCTCTCAATGATTGAGCGCGGCAAGACATCTCCTTCGGTTAGCACACTATATAAATTAGCCGAAGCATTAGGCGTATCCATTACCGCATTTTTTGGCGTGGAAGATAAAAAAAGGCAGGTTATTTTTTTAAAGGCAGATGAACGTGTGCGCATGTCTTTCACACGCGGTATTTTTGAAGACTTGGGCGGAGCAGAGTTTTCCGGGCGTGTTGAGCCGTTTTTGCTCACCCTCGAATCGGGCGCTTCCAGCGGTCCGCGTAATATTTTGCACACGGGGCATGAGTTTGTTTTTTGTCTGCGCGGCAAACTGGAATATTATGTGGACAAACAAATCTTTCTGCTAGAGACAGGCGACAGCCTGCTGTTTGAGGCAAAATTACAACATCGCTGGAAGAACCCCGACAATATGGTCGCTACCGCGTTGGTTCTCATTTCGGGGTTTGCAGAGGGAGACGAGCCGCACGCAATGCACTGGAAAAGCGGCGAATAAAAATAATAAGGTTGTATGACAAACGAAAAAGACGCCATCCATTTTGGGATTGCGCCTTTTTTTTATTTAACTTTTAACTCTGATGAAATTTATGCGTACATGCCCCAGTCTAACGCCGACGGGTCTTCCATCATGGATAAATCCCAGACATCCATGCTCATTTCGATATTGACGGGCATGTTCAGCGCTTCCACTGCCTTGGCTTTGGTCATTTCAATCAGCGCTGGTCCGTAGGGGCAAAAGGGTGTGGTTAAAAGCATTTTCACATGCCCAATGCCGTCTCTAATTTCTACATTGCGAATCAACCCCAGCTGGATGATGGTCATGCCAATTTCTGGGTCAATCACTTCGGAAAGTTTCGCCCGAACCGTTTGTACAAGTTCTGGGTTGGTTTGGTGAATTGTCCACTGAATTTCTTGAATTTCAGAGTCGCTCATATTCGTTCCTTTGATTATTGTTTTTTTATTTTTTCAGGTTGAACAAGGTAGGTACATTGCGCGTCTCCGCTCAAAATACACTGTACCTTGCTAACAGGTAATGCCAGCATTTTGGAAATGAGGGTTTGGTCTACCGAGCAAACTTCGGGGTGCGCCATGCCAATTTGATAGTATGGGCAGGAAACTTCGTTGATCTGATATTGCCCGTCTTTCTTTTCCCAATTTACATTAAAACCTTCGTGACTTAATATCTCTTTTACCAGGTTGAGGCGTTCTTCCATGCTCATGCTTTCCACGTCATTTGCGTATTTACTGACGAGGTCTTCCGCAATTTGATTAAACAAATTCGCCACCACAGGTCCCGGCATGGTGTCTTTCATCTGTGAAAGCAGCCGTGTGGTCAATTGCATATAGCGGGTAGGGAAGCGCTCCATGCCCTCGTCTGTTAATATGTAAACCAATCGCGGGCGTCCCACGCCATGCCGTTCCTCTTGCCCCTCCACCAGCCCTTCCATTTGAAGGTTGGTCAGATGATGGCGCACAGAAATTGGATTAATGCCGACTGCTTCCGCCAGCGAATTAATGGTAGAACGGGGCTTTTCCAGCAGGGTTTGCAGGATTTTGTCTCGTGTTGATTTCATGCAGTCAGTATAACTAACTCGCTAGAGTTTGTCAATATACTAGAATATTATCATAAATATTGACATATTTATTTGACCCTGCTATAATGCCAACTCATTGATAAAAACGTATCTTTTCAATATTTCGGGGTAACTAGGTGGCTGTCACTTTTTCTCGTTTTTTGAGAAGATACATAAAAACGCCAGAAATGGCTTACACAGTACCGCATAAGCGGTAAATTTTTAGGAGCCTTAGGTATGTCTCAACTCGAAATAAAGAACCTGCATGTAAGTATTGAAGACAAGGAAATTCTCAAAGGTCTTTCATTGACCATTAATCAGGGCGAAATTCACGCCATTATGGGACCAAACGGTACAGGAAAATCTACCCTTGCCTACACCTTGATGGGGCACCCTAACTACACCGTCACCAGTGGAGAAATTATCTTTAAGGGGCAAAATGTTTTGGATCTTGAACCAGATGAACGCTCTCGTGCTGGAATTTTTCTCGCATTTCAATACCCTGTCGCTATTCCGGGCGTAACGGTTGCCAATTTTTTGCGCTCGGCAATCAATGCTCGCCTGCGCGCCATTAACCCGGACGATAAAGGAATGCCCATTCCTGAGTTCCGAAAAATGCTCAAAGAGAAGATGACCACCCTCAAGATGGATCACGCCTTCGCGGGTCGTTATCTCAACGATGGCTTTTCGGGCGGAGAAAAGAAACGCGCCGAAATTTTGCAAATGGCAGCCCTCAAACCTGAGATCGCTATTTTAGATGAAACCGATTCGGGGCTGGATATTGACGCCCTGCGTATTGTTTCGGAAGGCGTTAATGCCCTTTCTGGTCCCGATCTTGGGGTGCTGGTTATCACGCATTATCAACGCCTGTTGAACTACATCAAGCCGAATTTCGTCCACATCATGCTGGACGGACGCATTGTTGAATCTGGCGGACCCGACCTCGCCTTGCATCTTGAAGAGCATGGGTACGATTGGGTGCGCGAGAAGTACGACGGAGTGCCCGAAGGCTAAGAAGTTGCATAGTTTTAGACCCACAGAGAGTAGCGAATAGATTTTATGGGTATATTTTCCTTTCCATTCCCTATTCCCCAATGTTTGGAGATAACATGACAGAAGACACAAAAATTAACGAAGACACCAAAATTCTTGACGAAATTGGCGACTACAAATATGGCTTTCACGATCGTGATGATAACTATGTGTTCAAATCTGAACGAGGGCTGACTCGCGCAGTGGTTGAAAACATTTCGCGCATGAAGGGCGAACCGCAGTGGATGCTCGACTTCCGCTTGAAAGCGCTGGAACATTATCTCGCGCGCCCCATGCCAACCTGGGGACCTGAACTCAACGAACTTGACTTGGACAACATCTTTTACTACGTCAAGCCGACTGAAAAAAGCGAAAAGAACTGGGACGATGTTCCCGACGACATCAAGAATACTTTTAATAAACTGGGCATCCCCGAAGCCGAGCAGAAATTTTTAGCGGGCGTGGGCGCGCAGTACGAATCGGAGATGGTCTATCACTCCATTTTGGAACACCTCGAAAAACAAGGCGTCATCTTCCTCTCCATCGAAGATGGACTTAGGCAGTACCCTGACTTGTTTAAGGAATATTTCGGCACAGTGGTGCCGATTGAAGATAATAAATTTGCCGCGTTAAACAGCGCCGTCTGGTCGGGCGGGTCATTTGTGTACGTCCCCAAGGGCGTCAAAGTGGATTTGCCCTTGCAGGCATATTTCCGCTTGAACACCGCAAATGTCGGTCAGTTTGAACGCACGCTCATCATCGTGGACGAAGGCGCTTCCATTCACTATGTAGAAGGCTGTACCGCTCCGCAATACACCACCAACTCCTTTCACTCAGGCGTGATCGAGATCATCGTCAAAAAAGGCGCCCGCTCGCGTTACTCCACCATTCAAAACTGGTCAACCAACGTATTCAATCTTGTAACCCAGCGCGCGATGGTTTTTGAAAACGGCACGCATGAATGGGTGGATGCCAACCTCGGTTCCAAACTTACCATGAAATACCCATCCTGCTATTTGATGGAACCCGGCGCGCACGGTGAAATGCTTTCGATGGCGTTTGCCGGCGCAGGGCAAATTCAGGATGCAGGCTCGAAGATGGTGCATTTTGCCTCAAACACCACCAGCAAAATCATATCCAAATCCATCAGCAAAGGCGGAGGGCGCGCTTCCTATCGCGGCTTGGTTAAAGTATACAAAGGCTCCAAAGGCGTCAAATCCAACGTGGTTTGTGATGCGCTTTTGCTCGACCCGCAATCCCGCTCCGACACTTACCCCTCGATTGAAATTGACGAGGACGATGTCACCATTGGTCACGAGGCTTCGGTCTCCAAAGTGGGCGAAGAGCAACTCTTCTATCTCATGTCGCGCGGCTTGAGCGAAGAAGAAGCCACAGGCATGGTGGTCGCGGGCTTCATCGAGCCGCTTGTCAAAGAATTGCCGATGGAATACGCGGTGGAAATGAATAGATTAATTCAACTTCAAATGGAAGGCTCGATCGGTTAAACGTTATACGTTTAACGTTCAACGAGAAAAATTATGCAAGAGAAACCCAAAGTATCTGTTACTCGAACTCGACGTGATTCAGCCGCAAATGAATTTTCCTTCACGGCTGAATCCATTCCCAACGGCGGGCTGAAAGATGTCCGCGCGAAGGCTTGGAATTTATTTACAAAATTTTCCATGCCCATCACCAATGATGAGGCTTGGCGCCGCACCGATCTGAGATTGCTCCCCGCGTCTGATTTTAGAATTCCAAAAGAGGGCGCGTTTGAAGATTTGCCAGTTGTGCCTGAACTTTTGCTCCAGCCGCTAACCGGCGAACAGCACGGCGGGCAAATTACCCTGCTGCCGGGCGGCTCCCGCGTGGAACTTGACCCCGATCTAGTCTCGAAGGGCGTTATCTTCACTGATATTCTCACCGCCGAGCGTGAACATCCCGAACTTCTTAATCGGCTGATTGGCACGGTTGTTAAACCTGAAGACGGAAAGTTTGCTGCGCTGGCTTCTGCCTTGGCGCAAAATGGAGTTTTGCTTTACGTTCCCAAAAATGTAAAAGTGGAAACCCCGCTTCATTCCGTGCTGTGGGGACCCGGTGTAGACTTGGCTCACTTCTCTCATTTGATTGTCTATGTGGAGGACGGCGCTTCGGTGACGTATGTGCATGAAGCCGCATCACCCAACGAAACGGGTCACGCCATGCACGCCGGCATTGTGGAAATTTATGTCGGCAAAGATGCCAATTTACGCTTTGTTGAATTGCAGTCGTGGGGTCGTCATGTGTGGAACTTCTCGCATGAGCGCGCGCGCGTGGAACGTGGAGGAAACCTCGACTGGATTTTTGGCGCAGTGGGTTCGCGTCTCACCAAAAACTTTTCCGACCTCGATCTGGCAGGCGAGGGCGCACAGGGACGCATGTCGGGCTTTTACTTTACCGACGGAACCCAGCACCTAGACCACGATACCCAGCAAAATCACCTTGCCCCGCACACCACCAGCGACTTGTTATTCAAAGGCGCGTTGAAAGGCAAGAGCCGCTCTGTGTGGCAGGGGATGATTTACGTTGCCCCTGGCGCACAAAAAACGGATGGCTATCAAGCCAATCGAAACCTGGTGCTGGACGACCAAGCCCGCGCCGACTCAATCCCTGGCTTGGAAATTCTCGCAGATGATGTCCGCTGCACACATGGCGCAACAGTCGGCAAACTGGAGAAAGAGCCGCTCTTCTATCTCAAGAGTCGCGGCATCCCTCAAGCCGATGCAGAACAGTTGGTCGTGGAAGGCTTCTTCGATCCAATCATGCAGCGCATTCCATTTGAAGGCGTGCGCGAAAGATTTCAACAGGCAATTAAGGATAAATTATCAAGATAGATGTATAATTCCGTCCTTGCAGATCAAATGACCTGCAAGGACGGTAGCTATCCGTCGCTTGAGAAAAATTAGATCATTAAAAAAGAGACGGATGGCGTTTTTATTAGACAGGATGTGAGCCATGACTGAGAATTTGAAGGTACATGCAAAGGCGGCGGTCAACTCCGAATCTCTAAAAAAACTAGCCGTAAAGTCCCATCTAAAAGAAAAACCTACAAGGAAATTGATGACAAAGCCAGAAGCCAAAGAAACATCCGTGATTGAAGTGTCTGAAAAAAGCATCATTAAGCCGTCTACCCCCCCCAAGTCATCGGCAACCGTTATAAAGCGCGTCATTCCATTGCTGCCCCGCCGACCCATTAAGCGATCCAAGCGGTCTAATCAATTTGCTTACATGAAAGCGCCAGGGTTTGAATACGCCTTTGAAGTAGGAGATACTGTTGAAGTATTTTGTGACCACGAAAAAAGCCGTGAGCGCATTCGCGGCTGGGTGAAAGGCATTGTGGTACAGGTGGATCAGAAGATGGTGGCTGTGCAGTTTCGTTCCAATGTTTATTTAACCGATGGCTGGATGGTTCCCGATCGTATTTTGTGGTATCCCGTCAACTCAGAGCATATTCGCCCTGTCTCTGGCAAAAAAGTGGTTAAAGATAAAAAAGATTTTATTCCAGATTATTAGCCAATTAATCAACACACAGGCAGGACATCTAACATTCCTGATTGTGTGTTGATTTTTTCTCCCCCCCCATGACACTTGACTTAAAAAAAATCCGAAATGACTTTCCCATCCTTGGGCGACAATTGCGCCCTGGCGTGCGCTTAACTTATTTAGACTCCACGGCTACAGCGCAGAAGCCCTTGCAAGTGATAGAGGCAATGGATGAGTTTTATCGCAAGTTCAACGCCAACATTCATCGCGGCGTGCATACGCTTGCAGAAGAATCCACAGCCTTATACGAGGGCGCGCGCGAGCGCATTGCAAAATTTATCAACGCTTCATCGGCGCGTCAGGTCATTTACACACGTAATACAACCGAGGCGATTAATCTTGTTGCGTATAGTTGGGCGCGGGCAAATTTGAAACAGGGTGATCTTGTCATTTTGACCGAAATGGAACATCACAGCAACCTTGTCCCCTGGCACATGCTTCAAGCCGAACGCGGAATTGAACTGGAGTTTATCCCCGTTACCCAGGATGGCTTGCTCGATCTGGATGCCTACAAAACGCTTCTTGAACGCCAGCCAAAATTGGTCTCATTTACGCACATGTCCAATGTTTTGGGCACCATCAACCCCGCCGCCGAAATCGTCCATCTTGCCCATCAAGCAGGGTCAATTGCACTGGTAGACGGCGCTCAGTCTGCCCCACATTTGAAAGTGGATATGCAAGCGCTCGATGCAGACTTCTACGCCTTCTCTGCCCATAAAATGTGCGGACCCACTGGCATTGGCGTACTGTACGGAAAAACAACCCTGCTTGAAACTATGCCGCCTTTCCTCGGCGGCGGCGATATGATTCGGGAAGTGAAACTGCGTTCATTTCGTGCCAATTCTTTGCCGCATAAATTTGAGGCAGGCACACCCGCCATTGCAGAAGCCATTGGTTTTGGCGCAGCGGTAGACTACCTGACAAGCCTGGGTATGGATAACATTGCAGCGCACGAGCATGAGATTTCGGAATATGCAATGGAACGTTTGGAAGAAATTCCTGGTTTAAAGTTGTTTGGTCCCTCTGCCGATAAAAAAGGCGGCGTTGCCTCGTTTATATTGGATGGCGTTCACCCGCACGACGTTGCGCAAATATTGGATCAGGACGGTATTGCCGTGCGCGCAGGTCACCATTGCGCCCAGCCTCTGCATGAGAAATTTCAAATCCCCGCCACCAGCCGCGCCTCCTTCTACCTGTACAACACCAAAGAAGAAGTGGATTTGCTGGTAAAAGGGATATACAAAGTCAAAGAAATGTTTGGGTAATGTGATTGCACGGGCAAAGCCCCAAGCCAATCACGTTGGAGAACTTATGGACGATTTATACCGGGAAGTCATCATTGAGCATTACAAAAATCCCTCATATCGTGGAAAACTTGACCCGCACGATATTTCATTTGCCGATAATAACCCATTGTGCGGTGACCATATCCAAATTGACTTGCAGGTCAGCGCAGAGGGTATTGTGACAGATGCCCGATTTGACGGGCAGGGATGCGCCATCTCACAAGCCTCTGCCGACTTATTGCTTGAATCAATTATTGGCAAGACACTTGAAGACGTAAAGAAAATTAATAAAGATTACATTCTTGATCTGTTGGGTATTGAACTGGGACCTGTGCGTTTAAAATGTGCCTTGCTTTCATTAAAAGTCTTGAAAGCAGGCGTTTACGGGTTACAGGAAGCCGGTGACGATTTAGTTGAGTGAGAAAATATGTTTAATTACACTGCCCTTGACCAATCTAAAATTGAATTTGCAGAAATTGCCCCCGCCTCCGAACTTCCCAGCGGTGAGAGATTATTTGTTGAACTTGGAGATAAGCCTGTCGTCATCTTTAATATCGCAGGGCAATTTTTTGCAATTGGCGATGTTTGCACGCACGATGATGGTCCGCTGGGAGATGGTGAATTGCGTGGTCACAATATTGTCTGCCCGCGTCACGGCGCCGAGTTTGACATAGAGACGGGCAAAGCCGTATCCATGCCCGCTGCGGTGGACATTCCCGCCTACCCTGTTCAAGTTCGAGATGGAATTATCTTTATAGGAATTCCTAAAGAATAAAAAATCGGCGACTTCAAAGCCGCCGATTTTTTTACTCCAACTTTCCAAATTCGCCCACAATTCTTAAAATATCAAACCCTTCCGCAAACGGGCGCTCTGCCAACGCGCCGTGACGCACCATAATGGAGCGGGTTAGTTCACTGTTGAAATAATATCTGTCCCGGTAGGTTTCGTATTGCGCCAGAGCTTCAATTTTTTTTTGCACATTCTCGGCAGAGACCTCTACCAAAAAATGTGGAAAAAAACCATACGAAGAGCGCACCACATCAAACCCTAAAACAGTAATGCCGCGAAATGCGCGCAGGGCTTCATCCGTCATCGTCAGATGATCCTGGTGAACATCCTGTTTGGAGTGAACAAAAATTAAGTCGGGTTGAAAATCTTTGCGTAGCTTGAGAAAGTATTCCAAAATTTCCTGGCGCATATCTGGAAAAACGCGTGTGATAAATGGACCAAAGATGATTTTTTCTTCTGCCACTCCCAGAACCTGCATGGACTTAAGATGCTCTTCTTTTACATTTTTTAGATCAGGATTTTTTTGATTATCAGAAAGGGTGACACATAAAATTTCTGTTTGATCAACAATATGGTGAATTAAAGCCCCGCACCCAATTTCAATATCATCAGGGTGGGCGCCGAGGAACAGGATTTTTTTGCCGAAGAAATTCATGGTTGTTAATTGATGGTTGGAAATTGGTGGTTACGATTTACCCATCCCCAATCGCTTTGTTATTTGGTCGCCAAAATTCCGCCGACAACTTTCGTCATCACCAGTTTGCCGTCTCGGTTAAACCACTTTTTGGCAACCGCTTCAATTTTGTCAATCAGGACTTCGTATTCATCGTTGCCGTTGAACATGGACGTCCACAATTTGCGGTCTTCGCCCAGCGAGGCGCGCACATAATCCATAAACGGCGCAACTTCGGGGAAGGTCAGGTGGTTTTCAAATTTGTGCAATTCGGTTTTGGCAAACAGTTTATCAATGGTGTTGAAGATGTCACCTTTAAATCGCGATGAGCCTGGCATGGGGGGGATGGCAGTGCGGGTCGCTTCTTTGATGATGTCGTAGAACATCTGCTTGTTTTCTGGCAATGGACCGGAGACAAAAAGCCGCCCGCCGGAATTTCCTGATAGGGCATCGGGACTGCGAAGTACCCGATGCGCTTCTCCAAACGTAAAATTTAGATCCGATGCGTAATAAATAGCAAAGGCGCTGGTACACAGGTCAAATGTTTGGTCGGCAAAATTAAAGGGTTGATTAAAATCTAAAAATTGAAAATTAATATTTGCGCCAATGTTTTTATTTTTTTCACGCGCTTTTTCCAGCAGTTCCTCCGAAAAGTCGCCGCCTGTAATTTTTGCCTTTCCCTTTGAATATTCGTTAAAGAGAAAGGATAATTTACCTGCGCCGCAGCCCACATCAAGAATATTCATGCCTGCCTGTGGTTTTAATAACTCGTTTGTCCACACATCAATATTGGCAGAACCATACTTTTCGTGAATGTCAATCCGCATGAGCAAGTCTTTGCTGGGTTCCTGGTAATCAATTTTCATTTATTTCTCCTTGAAAGTGTTGCAAGAATTATACCAAACTCAAACCAAAATTCACCCGCTGAATTTTGAAGTGTTTCTAAAAGCCATGATAAAATTTGCGCACTGGAGTCACTATGGCAAGCAAAATACAATCTGTTAAAGGCACGCGAGAATTTTATCCCGAACAAATGGCTTTGCGCAACTTTCTGTACGAAAAGGTAGGAGTCGTTGCACGTTCTTTTGGCTATCAGGAATGGGATGCGCCCTTCATCGAAACCATTGACCTATACGCGGCAAAGTCCGGCGAGGAACTGGTTAAGAAGCAGTCCTTCACCTTCACTGATCGCGGCGGCGATTTTGTTACCCTGCGCCCCGAACTCACGCCCAGCCTGGCGCGTATGATTGCATCCAAACAAGGTGAATTGGCTTTCCCGGTGCGCTGGTGGTCATTTGGTCCGTTTTGGCGTTACGAACAGCCGCAGAAGGGGCGCAGCAGAGAATTTTTTCAGTGGAATGTAGATATGCTCGGCGTTAACTCGCCCGAAGCAGATGCAGAGTTGATTGCAGTTGGCGTTACCTTTCTGAAGTCAGTTGGGCTTAGCCCGCAACAGGCGATGGTGTACGTCAATAACCGCCGCTTGATGGATTCGCAGTTCGATGCGCTGGATATTCCGCAAGAGAAGCGGCTTGAAGTCTCGAACATGGTAGACCGCCGCTCAAAAATGGAATCTGCCAAATGGGATTCCTACGTCCTCGACGGCGGGCTGACCCAAGCCCAACTTGACGGCTTGAAATCTGTTCTCGGCGATTTCGACTTGTGGAAAAAGAGCGACGAACTTACCCGCCTCTTTGCCGCGCTAGACGCGCTGGGCGTGAGCGAATACGTTAAATTTGATCCTAACATCATGCGCGGACTTTTGTATTACACAGGCACAGTCTTTGAAGCCTTCGAGACCAGCGGCTCGGTGCGCCGTGCAATTTTGGGCGGCGGGCGTTACGATAACCTGCTCGCCGATGTGGGCGGACAGCCGCTTTCAGGCGTGGGCTTTGCAATGGGCGATGTAGTGATTGGAATTGTCTTGCAGGAACTGGGACTCATTCCCGAATTTGTCCCCAGCCCAGCCCCAATTCTTGTCACCATTTTTGATGCCAGTTTTCAGCGTGAATCTTACTCCCTGGCAACCGACTTGCGCAACGCCGGTCTTAAGGTATTGTCTTACCCTGAACCAGCCAAACTTCAAAAACAGTTCAAATTTGCCGACAAGATGAAGGTACGTATTGTAGCAACCATTGGTCCGGAAGAAGCGGCAGCCGATCAAGTGTCAATCAAAAATCTTGTAAATGGCGAACAAGTTGTCGTGAAGCGTACAGCGGCAGCAGAACAAATTCAAAAAATACTTGCAGGCATTACAACCTAGTGATATAATCTCACCCGCTTCAAACGTGGAGCCTGTAGCTCAATGGCAGAGCGCTACACTGTGGCTGTAGATGTTGAGGGTTCGAAACCCTTCAGGCTCCCTCTCTAAACTCCCAAGTCTTTAAACTTGGGAGTTTTTTTTATGATTTGATGTACAATTGCGCCCATGTCTCAAACAATCAACATACTCTTCCTTGCGGCAGAAGCCGAACCCTTCATAAAGGTAGGTGGGCTGGGTGATGTGGCAGGCTCTCTCCCACGCGCCTTGCGCGCCCTTTCCAACGATGACATTAAACTGGATGTGCGGCTTGTTCTGCCTTACCATCCCGCCATTAAAGCAGATACCCTTAAACCGTTAGGTATGTTTTCGCTTGCGCGCGGCAACGCCGAAATTCAAGCCGAAATATTTGAATCGGTATTAAATGGTATGCCAGTTTATTTCATTGGCGGCGAACCGATCCACGCCAACGGCTCAGTGTATTCCTCCAATTACGGCTTGGATGCTGAAAAGTACACTTTCTTTTCTCTTGCCGCGTTGGAACTACCGCACCATATTAACTGGCTTCCCGACGTGATTCACGGCAACGACTGGCATACCGCATTGAGTATATACGGCTCACTGACAAAGCGCTGGGAAGAAGGCGCACGCCATGTTGCTTCCGTCATTGCGGTGCATAACCTTCCATTCATGGGACCAGACATAAGCGCAGTTTTAGAAAGTTATGGCGTTCAACTTGCGCAGACCGACCTCCCCGACTGGGCGCGGGTTATGCCTTTGCCGTTGGGCTTGTGGGCATCGGATGCAATTGTCGCTGTATCCCCAACCTATGGTAGAGAAATTCTCGCCGAGCAATACGGCTGCGGTTTGGATTCCTTCCTGCGCTCGCGCGGCGAAGCTGTCAGCGGTATTCTAAACGGGCTGGATACCGATTCTTTCAACCCCGCAGACGACTCCGCTCTCGGCGCTAATTTTGACATTCTCACCCTTGAAAAACGTGCCATCAACAAAAGTTTTCTACAAGAAAGACTCGGCTTACCGCGCGACCCCGAAACACCTTTGTTGGCAATGGTCTCTCGCATGGACGTACAAAAAGGCGTTGATCTGGTCTTCGCTGCGCTTAAAATGATGAAACGCCAAAAATGGCAGGCGGTCATTTTAGGCACAGGCGACCCCAAACTGGAAGAAGCCGCGCTTGAATTGCAGGCGCTCTTCCCCGACCGCGTCAAAGTTGAAACTCGGTATGATGGCAGCCTTGCGCGCCAAATTTACGCAGGCTCCGACATGTTCTTAATGCCCTCGCGTTACGAACCCTGTGGGCTTTCACAAATGATTTCCATGCGCTATGGTTGTGTGCCTATCGTGCGCGCCGCAGGCGGCTTGAACGACACCGTTACGCATGGCGTAACGGGCTTTGTCTTTGAAAAACCGCATCACATGGCGCTCACTGCCGCCATCAAATCGGCGTTAAAAATATTTACTGACCCTCAAAAATGGCAGGCAATTCAGCGCGCCGGCATGGCGCAAGATTTCTCCTGGCAAAACTCCGCCACCCAATACCTCAAACTCTACCAATCCATCATAAAAAAACCATGACCTTCAAACGCTCCTCCGGCATTCTCCTTCACCCTTCCAGCCTCCCAAGCCCCTACGGCATCGGCGATCTTGGTCCTCAGGCATATCGTTTTGTTAACTGGCTTTCTTCCACTGGCTGCAAACTCTGGCAGGTGCTTCCACTTGGACCTACCGGCTACGGCGATTCGCCTTATCAATGTTTTTCCGCCTTTGCAGGAAACCCCTACCTCATTAGCCCCGATGATTTACTGGCAGATGGATTACTGACTCAAGCAGATTTGGATGAAGTGAAAGCCCCGCTCACCATGCAGGTGGATTTTGGTCAGGTCATCCCCCGCAAATTGGCGCTTTTACAAAAAGCATTCTCCAACTTCCAAACCGCGCCAACAGATCTGCGCCCTGCCTTTGATCACTTCTGCGCCGAAAATGCCGCCTGGCTCGACGATTACACCCTCTTCATGGCGCTCAAAGAAGCCAATGGCGGCGGCGCGTGGAACGGCTGGCAGCCAGACTTACGATCCCGCAAAAAAATAGCCTTACACAAAGCCCAAAAAGAACTTGCTCCAAGTATTCTGCGCTACGCCTTTTATCAATTTCTCTTCTTTCGCCAGTGGGAAAAACTGCGCGCCTACGCCAACGAACGTGAGATTCAAATCATCGGTGACATTCCTATTTTTGTCGCCAACGACTCGGCGGATGTTTGGGCGCACCCCGATTTATTCTTCATGGATAAAGCAGGCAATCCAACGGTTGTTGCGGGAGTTCCGCCCGATATATTTTCCAACCTTGGGCAATTGTGGGGCAACCCGCTCTACCATTGGAAGAATCACAAAAAAGATGGCTACGCCTGGTGGCTTTCGCGGGTGAGTTCCTCCCTTAAGATTTTTGATATTCTGCGCTTTGACCACTTTCGAGGATTTGCCGGCTATTACGAAATTCCTGCCAGTCACAAAACCGCCGAGTTTGGGCGCTGGGTGACGGGACCTGGCAAAGACCTCTTCCACGCCATAGCCAAGCATCTCGGTGATGGCGTGGTGACTGAAGGCACAGGCTTGCCTTTTATTGCCGAAGATTTGGGCTTGGTTACCCCCGATGTCATTGAACTACTTGCTGCCTTCAACTTGCCTGGCATGAGGGTTTTACAATTTGGCTTCTCCGCCCCTGAGAACCCTTTCCTGCCGCATAACTACGTTCCCAATTGTGTGGCATACACCGGCACGCACGACAACGATACGGCGATGGGTTGGTTTGCCTCTGCCGAATTGCATGAGCGCGAATTTGCCCAGCGTTATTTGCGAGTGGATGGCAGCGACTTTGCCTGGGATTTGATTCGCGCTGTTTGGGGGTCGGTTGCTGATATTGCCATTACCCCCATGCAGGATGTTCTAGGTTGTGGCGGCGAAGCCCGCATGAACTTTCCCAGCAAACTGGGCGGTAATTGGGCGTGGCGTATGAAGGATGAAGACCTCAACGACAACCTCGCAGGGCGGCTGCGCGAGTTGAACTGGATGTATTTGAGATAAGAATAGCGAGAAATAAGTAACGAATGACGAGAAGTGAGAAGCGCGCAAGCCTCCCCACTTTTCGTTTTTTTTATTTCTATCCCCCTTATGTGCGGGACGAGGCGAGATAAATTCCCGCCAAAATGAAGACGCCGCCGAGCAGGGTGGCAAAGGCGGGTGTTTCGCTTAAAATGAAAAACGCCAGAATTGCCGAGCCAATGGGTTCGCCAAGTGTAGTTACCGCCACCAACGCAGCGGGCAGATATTTGAGCGCCCAATTATAGGTGGAATGCCCAATCAATTGTGGCAGCGCTGCCAGCAGAAAAATCCAGCCGTAGGTTTTTGGCGTGTAGCCAAAAGGGGAATCGCCTGCGGCAAACATGACCACTATTAAAACCAATGCGGCAAAGCCATATACCATGAAGATATATGGAATTAGCGAAATCTTTGCCCGCATTTTTCTGCCGATGATGAGGTAGCCCGTCACTGTCCATGCGCCAGCCAAAGCCAGCAAGTTGCCGAACATGGCGCGTCCTTGCAAGACATCTTGCAGGGCAGGGCAGGCAAGACCACCGTTCCAGGTGCAGGCATCTGTCAGCCCGATGATCGTTCCGCCCAGAAGTGAAAGTCCCAACCCAACGATGGCAGTTTTTGCCAGATGTTCTTTCAATAAAATAGGGGAGAGCAGCGCCACCCAAAGCGGACCGGTGCTGACAAAGACCACCGAACTTGCCACACTGGTATATTCAAGAGATGAAATCCAAGTGGCGAAGTGCAAAGCGAGGAACACACCAGAGAAAGCGCCGAGCAGCGCTTCATTGCGGGTGATGCGTTTTATTTCTTCGAGGTGCCGGGTGAGAGCCAGCGGAGCAAGCATCAGCGTTGCAAATGTTAAACGCAAAGCCGCAATGACCAGCGAAGGCGCTCCGTCATCTTGCGCAAAGCGGATGAAGATGCTTGCCGTTGAGACGGCAAGGATGGCGATTAAAATCGCAAAGGGAATCAGGGCTTGGGTGCGTTTATTCATCATGTTGTAAAGTTTACCGCAAGTGGTTGTGACTGTTCCAAATTTGGTAAAGAACGCGTAAGAGGCAATAAGCGAGGCAGT
>DYML01000018.1 GCA_020721605.1 Anaerolinea thermophila | reverse complement strand
GACTGTCCCGCAGCCCATTTAACCACGCCTTTACCATTTGTGGAACAATCACGCCAATCTTGCTGCAAATCAAAGATAAAATTTGCTGATATACTAAGAAAATTGTCTGACCTAGATGATTTTTTATCCCATCGTACACGCAAAAAAATCCCACAAAGGCATTGTTGATGAATCATAAAACCATTTCGCTCAACGACCTAAATACCGCTGACGAGAATTTTCTGGCGCAAAAATTACAAATTTCCACCCGTCTTGTCAAACGAATTATTGCGCTGCGTCCCTACTTAACGGTTGAACAATTGAACAAAGTTTGGGGAATTGAATCGGCGGTTTTACAGCGTATTGTCTCTTTGGTGGGCGATTCGCCGCTTGCCCCGCCGTCTGATTCGACTTTAACAGAACCTGCGGTTTGGCATTCCTCTTCGGCTGCCGCTGTTCAGCCGCAAGCCAAAGATATGTCACAAAGCGCAGAATCACCGCAGAAGAAAAACCTGCCGACCCCGCCTCCGCCCCCTGTTAAAGTAGAAAAAATAAATTGGCAGTCAAGCATTCTTTTGGCGTTGATCCTTTTGATCGGGGCATATTTTCGATTTACAGGATTAAATTGGGATGACGGTCAGCACCAACATCCCGATGAGCGTTTTATTGCGATGGTTGCCGGCGACATCAAAAATGTTGAAGGTCTTGGTGAATATTTTGACACCCAAAACAGCACGCTAAATCCGCTTAAGTTTGGTTCTTACACCTACGGCATGTTTCCGCTTTTTTTTACGCACATGGTTGCCGAATGGGTGGGCATGGCAGACTATGACTCGATTACGCTGGCAGGCAGAGCCATGTCTGGGCTGTTTGACTTGCTTGCCGTGTACATGCTGTATCTTTTGGCAACGCATTTGTACGACAGCCGTATTGGGCTGCTGGCAGCGGCGTTGGGTGCGGCAGCAGTTTTGCCCATTCAACTTTCACATTACTTTACTGTTGATTCATTTTCCACTGTCTTTGTGCTTGCAGGCTTTTACTTTGCCATTCATGCAATTCCCATTCACCGCCCGCATCAAAAAATTTCCTGGCTCAACCTGCTGTATTTTGCTTTATTTGGTTTGGTCATTGGGCTGGCAGGGGCTTGCAAGGTAAACACCCTGCCCGTTTTTGGCATTATTGTTCTGGCGGGTATTGCCCGCCTGCTGGCGGACTGGCAGAAACCCAATTTTTATACGTCGCTAACCATAATTGGCTTGGGCTGGGTTTTATCTGTCGTAACCGTTTTTTTCGCCTTCCGAATTTTTCAGCCGTATGCCTTTGCAGGTCCCGACTTTTGGGGCTTGGCAATTAATGAAAACTGGTTGAAAGTACTTAAGGAAGTGGTGGATCAAGTAGCGGGTAAGTCAGACTGGCCCCCCAACACGCATTGGACAAACCGCCCCAGTACCTATGCCTTAAGCAATATGATCTTCTGGGGGCTGGGTTTGCCGCTGGGGCTGGCGGGCTGGTTTGGGTGGGCATGGGCAGCCAAGCGCATTTGGAGCGGAGATTGGGCGCGTCACTTGCTACCCTTTGTTTGGGTTGCCGCCTACTTCATCTGGCAGAATATGCAGTTTTGGCGTTACATGCGCTATTTTCTGCCCATTTATCCATTTATTATTTTATTTGCCGCCTGGGCATTGGTTGAAGTCTATGATCGAACCCGCGAAAGCCGCGCACGGCTCTTTTCTAAAGACCTGCATTTTTCAAATTGGCGCTTGGTTTGGCAGGGAGCGGCAGGCATATTGATTTCAGTCGTTGTTTTGCTTGGCACATATATCTACGCTCTGGCTTTTGTTCAAATTTATAACCGCCCCATGACGCGCATTGCCGCTTCTGAATGGATGTTGGAAAATATCTCTGCCCCGCTCAATGTGATTGTGGATTCTCCCCAGGGCAGCCGCTCGTATCCGGTTGCCGTCAGCAGCCGTCAGATGCTCGAACCAGACTACGCCGCATTTGCCAATATCCACGTTCTTCAATACGGCGCTGCCTCGCAAATCACCTCCACCGATATTCGTCAGGTTGGCGTTAGTTTTTATTTTAATTTGACAAGAGACGCAGAAGGGAATGACACCATCACAGAGGGGCGCATTGCCATTAATGATGATGACCAAACTCCGCAGCACCTCATCTCATTTGGCGATATTGACCTCAACCCAGGGGAGACTTATTACTTTCATTACAGAATACAAAGCAGCAGCCAATTTTCTTTCTCAACCATTTTGCTGCGCAATGTAGACGAGAGCCGCCCCGCCCTGCCAGTGGAATTAAATTTTCAGGCTCAAATGGGAACTTTGCAAGGATCAATTCCCTTAACCCCGCAGGAAGCCGTAAATTTGAATCGCCTCGAAATTGACGGCTTTGAACAAGTATTTATCCCCACCAAAACCACTCTAAAAATAGGCATCTATCGCGAAGGCGCCGAAACACCGCTGGTGGAAACCTCCAAAACGCTTGTTTTCTCCGAGCCGGGTGTTCGGCTGGCGCCTACTTTCACCTTCTCGCCGATTGAGATGTTTGGAGAACAAACCTACCAGGTTCGATATGAAATTGTGGAAGGCGCGCCGCTGCGCCTCTTTGGTGAAGCCTTCACCCTGGAGACTTCGTGGGACGATGCCCTGCCATTGAATATTAATCGCTACGAAGTGCAAGGCGGAATTTTTACCCCTTTGAATCTTGAACTATACGAGCCAGATACCGCCGAAAAACGCGATGCCATGCTCAATGTGCTTCAAGAGAGCCAGTACATTGTGATTCCCTCCAACCGCGCTTACGATGCCATGCCGCGTTTGCCGCAGCGTTACCCGCTGACTTTAAAATATTATCAGACCTTGTTTGACTGTAATTGCAGTGGTGATGAACTGGAGAACCGCGCCTACGCACTCAAGCCGCCTTTCAAAAGCCCGCTTGGTTTTGATCTGGTCGCCGTCTTTGAAAGCCCCCCCGCTTTGGGCTTTTTAACCTTCCCCGACCAATCTGCCGACGAATCGTTTACCGTCTACGACCACCCCAAAGTATTCGTCTTTAAAAAGTCACAGGACTTTTCAATTGAGCATGTCCGCGCCCTGTTCAATGAAGTGGATGTGGAACAGGCATTCTTTCAACTTCCATCGGAATATACTCAGGCGCCAACCTCTATGAAACTTCCCGCCGACCGCCTTTTGGCACAAAGGAACAGTGGCGAATGGGCGGCAGTCTTTAATCGAAACTCCCTGCTGAACCACAACCAGGTTTTGGGCGGATTGGTTTGGTATCTTTTTCTCTTTCTGCTGGGCTTAATGGTATTTCCCTTTGTGCGGGTTGCATTTGCCTGGCTGCCTGATGGCGGCTACCCCTTAATGCGCATGGCTGGCTTGCTCAGTGTTACCTGGCTGGTGTGGATATTGGGCAGTTTTCAAATTTTGCCTTTTTCGCAAGGGACTATTTGGCTTGGCATTGGTTTGCTGCTGCTGCTAAATGCGGCGCTGGCATACCGTCAGCGTCAATCTTTGCGGGACTATTTTTCCTCAAACTGGAAGTACATCCTTGTGGTTGAAGTTCTCTTTCTTCTGACCTTCCTCTTCAGCCTCTTGGTTCGCATGGGCAACCCCGATTTATGGCACCCCTGGCTCGGCGGCGAAAAGCCAATGGATTTTGCTTTTTTCAACGCCGTGCTGCGCTCGGTTTACTTCCCACCGGAACATCCCTGGTTTTCAGGTCACTATATTAATTATTATTACTACGGCAGTGTCATTGCTGCCATTCCCACCAAGTTGCTGGGCATCCTCCCCTCCATTGCCTATAATTTAATTTTGCCCAGTTGGTTTGCCATGACCGGCGTTGGCATGTTTTCCATTGGGTTTAACACGCTGGCAGGGCTGCGCCAAAATCATCGCCCAGTGGATCAACCCCCTGTTCGGGCAGATTGGTTTAGTCGGCAGAGTTTTATTCACAACCAGCCGTACTTGGCGGGCGCGCTTGCCTTAATCACCGTGCTGCTTTTAGGAAATCTCTATCAGGTGAATGTGCTTTGGCGCTACCTGCCCGAAGCCACGCAAGGCGGGGTCGAAGCCATCTCTTCCCCTGCCCAGCAAATTGGCGCTGTCGTTGGGGGCGCCTTTCGCATCTTGACCGGACAGACCAGCCTGCCTGGCAATAATGGACGCTGGTATTTTGAAGCATCGCGCCCCATTTTGCAGCAAGGTCCAGATACCCCCATTGCAGAGTTCCCGTACTTCACCTTTTTATATGGCGACATGCACCCGCACATGCTGGTCATGCCAATTTACGCGTTGATCTTCGGCTGGGTTTTGAATTTATTGCTTTGGACGCCTGCCCGCATCCAGTGGATTCAGCGCCTGCCAGGCTTGATTGCCGCCGGAGTCATCTTTGGCGTTTTTCGCGCCGCGCACACCTGGGATTTTCCAACTTTTATTGCGCTCGGCGTACTCGCTATTCTTTGGAACGTCTCGCGTGCCAAAACTGATTCGCTGCGCCAAACCCTTCAAATTTCCTTTGTTTACACACTGGCTTTTGTGGGCGTTGCCATTGCCTTTTATTTGCCATTCACCCATTGGTTCAAGACCGAATACGCCTCGCTTGAATTTTGGCTGGGGCGCAGAACACCGCTGGTGGACTATTTATTCGTCTTTGGCTTGCCGCTCTTTGTCGCCCTCACCCTGCTGGTGCGTGATTTATCCCCCGCTTTAACCATCGGGTATCAAAATTGGGTTTCTGCCGCCAAACAGCGCTTCCTCAATATTTTTCGCGCAGGCTACTTGCTGGGCTATTTGGTGATTTTTGTTACCCCCTACCTGCTGGCTTTCTTATGGCTATCCGACTATCAGGTTGTGGCTTTTGGCATTCCACTGCTGTTCGCCATGGCGTATCTGATTCTCGGCAGACCTCAACTACCCATGCTGCAAAAGGTGATATGGATTTTGTTCGGGCTTGGCATTTCCATTACTTTATTTGTTGAAGTTTTTGTACTAAAAGGAGACGGCGGGCGCTCCAACACGGTTTTCCGTTTTTATAACCAAGCCTGGTTTATTTTGGGGTTGGCAACCAGCCTTGCCCTGGTAGACCTGCTAGAAACCATGCAAGTTTGGGCGACTAAACCCAAATATGCCTGGATCGGTACTCTTGCCCTGCTTATTTTGTTTGCAGCCAGTTACCCATTAATTGCCACCAGCAAGAAAATCACCGACCGCTGGCCCAATATTCAAAACCCGTCGCACACTTTGGACGGGGCTGTCTTTATGCTCGGAGATGCTGTCAGCCTTAACCCCGCCATTTATAACGATGATAACCGTCCGCTTAATCTCAGTCACGACTACGCCGCCATTTTATACATGCAAGATCATGTGAACGGTTCACCGGTCTTTGTTGAAGGTCACACCGAAGAATATCGCTGGGGATCGCGTTTCTCAATTTATACCGGTCTGCCCTCTGTCGTTGGCTGGAGTTGGCATGTTCGCCAGCACAACTCCCTGCTTGACGGCGCCATTGTAGACAGCCTGATAGATGAAGTCAATTACTTTTACAATACCGACGACCTGCTCTCGGCGCAGGAATTTTTGCAACGAAATCAGGTTCAGTATGTAATTCTTGGTGATCTGGAACGCGCTTATTATGACCCCAATGGACTGCCCAAATTTTCAAAAATGCTAGAGCAAGGCTTCTTAAAAATAGTATTTGGAGACAACAGCCCCAGCGCCACCTCCATCTTTGAAGTGATGGGCGTTCCACAGTAATTTTGTAAAAACATTTTTTCGTAAATAGGCAAAAATGCCAAACCGCTTAGAGAAAACACAACAGATGCAAGCAGGTACGTTTTTGACCGCCTGTGTTTTTGGGGTGATGGGTGTTCTTTTTGACCGCCTGGAACTTGTATTCATTGCTGCTTTTCTGATGGCATTTTGTTTTTGGCAAGTCAAAGAATCCTTTGTTATTGTAGACCGTACCAGTCACCGCCCAGAATTTGGCAAAATAAATTCTGGGCGGTGGTCGCCTGTAAAAATATGGCTGGGTCTGGCAATTTTGTTTGGCGCAGCGGCTGTTTATTTTTCCACCGCCGTCCAATCTGGCACACTTTCTTTTATTCTTTGGCTGGCTATGATCGTGAGCCTTATTTCAGCCGGTATTGTTTTTGACCAGATAGACTCATGGCTCTGGCTAAAAAAAATAAAACAAATGCCTCCGCAGGCGCAGCGGCGCTTGTTGATCGAAATTCTCCTGCTGCTGCTCATTACCGAAATAGCACTGCTCTTAAGGGTTACACACCTTAATCAACTTCCACTGGCGTTGCACGGAGACGAAGGCGAAGTTGGCATGGCGGCGCTTAAGATTTTAGAATCGGGCAGCCCCACAGCTCCTTTTGGAGTAGGCTGGGCAACGCTCCCCAGTTTATTTTTTTATTTACCGGCAGGCTCCATTTTTTTGTTTGGTAGAAACGAAGTTGGGCTGAGAATGGTCTCTGCCTTGTTCGGCGCCCTGAGCGTGCCATTGGTCTATTTAATCGGCAGAAAATTTTGGGGAAAAATAGCAGGCTTCACCGCCGCCTGGCTGCTCGCCGTCAGTCACTTCAATATTCATTACAGCCGTCTGGGCGTAAATTGCATCGAAGCCGCATTTTTTATGATTCTTTTTACGCTATTATTGCTCGCTCTTCTTTCTGATGGGGAGCAGGCAGGCGCGCAAAATATCACCAAAGATTCATTCACCCTCAGCCCTTTTCTTTTTATTGGCATCATCATTGGGCTGGCGCAATATGTGGGGGTTTACTCACGATTAATTCTGCTGGTAGGGTTGCCGTTGTACATGGTTCAACTGATCCGAAAACGCATTCATCCGACGCAATTTGCAGCCACAATGCTTGCTGCCTTTTTGGTGTTTGCTCCGCTGGGCATGTATTATTTGCAAACCCCAATCGCATTTTGGGGCAGAATCAACACCGTTTCCATTTTCAACCCCAATAACTTTCAAAGCCTGTCTGGTCAGTCGGGAGAGTTATTGGGCAGCCTGTTTTTTGTCATCAAAAATCAGGTTCTCACGAATCTAAATTTTTATTTGCAGTCCGGTGATAATAGCTCGTTTTATGATGTCAGCCTTCCCGCTTTTGATGGCGTGACCGCCCTCTTGTTTTGGCTTGGGCTGGGCGTTGTTTTTTCGCGCTTGCGCCGCCTGCCCGAACTGGTTTTAATCTTATGGTTGGTTTTGGGCACTCTTGCCGCAGGTGTGATGACCAATAACGCGCCCAGCGGCACGCGGCTGCTGACGGTTTCTTCTGTGGTATTTATCATTGCGGGTATTTTTGTGCAACGTACAACGGATGCCGCTGCCGAATTTTTTTTGAAAATTTCCAATGCCCGCTCACTGCATGGCGCAAAATTAACCCTCATTTTTTCCACTCTGCTGCTTGCGGCGCTGGGCATTAATCTATATTACTATTTTGGTCTGTATCCAACTTACACATTCAATATTTTGCCCACCGCCCTGGCAGAGCAAATTGTTTTGGCTTCTCCGCAAAACCATGTCTATTTATTGGGCGATGGGGAAATTTACGCCAATCATGGCAGCATTCGATTCCTGGCGGGCGCGGATACGGCTGTGGATATAAAAAGCCTGAACGACCTTTCGCCTCTGGTGGAAGACGGCAAAGGAATGACCATTTTCGCCACTCTGCCCCATTTTGATGTCATTCATTCCATTCAAGCCTATTATCCGCAAGGCGCGTTGTCTGAAGAATATTTTTTTGGACGCCTGATTTTTATGAAATATCAAATTCCTGCGCTCCCTGTACAATAGCCATTATAATTTTGCGCCCGCTCTGGTTTTTAATTTCCTCATTGCAAAAGCAAAGACAGGGGTTTGACAGCCCTTCTTTTAAAAGAAACATAAAATGATCCTCACTGAATGGAGCCGCTCAACATGACTCAAAATACAATACTCACCGACTCAAAACCGCAAGCAGATAAAAAAACAAATACGCCAATCCGTCATACTTTCCGCTGGGTTTTAATTTTGGCAGCGCTGGCTTTTGCTGTGAACGGGCATCTTTTATTACGAGCCAATCAATTGGCAAAGGGTGGCATCTTCTTTGGGCTTGCGATTGTTCTCTTTGTTGCGCTGTTTTGGCGTCTGGCGGGCTTTGGGCATGGGCTGGTGGAAGAGCCTTGGGCGCGGCGCTCATTTAATTTTAGCGGGTCGTTTACCGGCAGAATCATGCTGGGCTTTGCCATTTTATTTGCAGGGCTGTCCTTTTGGTTGTTCGGCGAAGACCTGCCGCCCTACTATCCCTGGCTTTTGTACTGGCTGAGTATGTTTCTGCTTATTTCTTCCAGTTTTTGGACAAATCACATAAAATCCGCCACCCAAAGGGCAGCGCCTTTTGCCAACATTGCAAAATGGAAGTGGCTGGAAGTGGTAATTTTCCTTCTCATTTTGGCAATTGCCGCTTTTATGCGCCTGTACCGTTTTGATGAAATTCCATTTGGGCTTTGGTTTGACGAAGCGGATAACGGGCTCAGCGCATTGGCAATTCTGGATTCGCCGGAATATTTACCCGTCTTTGTGAAATCAACCAACCTCCCGGCGCACTTCCTTTATTTGATCGCCTTCTCCTTTCAAAACTTGGGCGTTTCTATTTTTTCACTTCGAATGGTCAGTGTGATATTTGGCATGGCAACCGTTGCCGCCGCCTTTTTTGCAGGCGCCGAATTATTTAACAACCGCAAACCTGCCTTGCTGCTGGCGTTTTTTTTGGCAGTATCCCGCTGGGACGTTAACTGGAGCCGCATTGGAATGCACGCGGTCACGGTTCCATTTTTTGAATTACTCTCTGTTGGGTTGGTCTTACGCGCCTTGCGCACACAAAACCTGCTCAATTACACCTTTGCCGGTCTATCGCTTGGCATGGGTTTATGTTTTTACACCCCCTTATTTTTATTTCCGACGGTCATTGCTGTTTTTCTGCTTTTTTTATGGCTGAATCGGCATGATCTGCTGGCTGCCCACTGGCGCGGATTTCTCTTTTTGGCGCTCGGCTTTCTAATTGCATCCATTCCCATCTCTCAATTTGCCGTGCGTGATTTTGAAACCTTTACAAGCCGTATGCAGATAACGTCTATTTTTACCGATAAAACCCCGCAAGAAGGTTGGCGGGCAGTCGCTCGTACCGCCCGCGACCATATTTTAATGTTCAACCAGCATGGAGACAATAACGGGCGGCATAACCTGCCCGGTGAACCCATGCTAGACCCCGTTAGCGGCGCTTTCATGGTGCTGGGGTTGGCGTTGAGTCTGCGCCGCATTCGTCAGCCCGCATCATTTTTATTGGTTGCCTGGTTTTTTATTATGCTTTTGCCGGGCATATTTTCGTTGGATTTTGAATCGCCGCAATCTTTGCGGGCAATTGGTACTTTGCCGCCCGCCTACATTTTGGCAGTTATTCCCATTCTTGCGATGTGGCAGGAGTGGCAGCAATTTGTCACCCGTTATTCCGCCGTACTTTTTAGCCTGCCGCTCATTTTGGTTTTGGGCGCTATGGGATACAACAATTATCATACCTATTTTGATCTTCAATCAAGGCGCTCCGATGTCTGGGGTGTTTTCTCCACTGCCGAAACGCTGATCGGAAAAACAATGGCGGCTCTTGGCGCCAATGCAGATGTTTACCTGAGCGTTTTTTATCACAACTCGACTACCATGCAATTCATTGCCCCCAATTTTAGAGATTACCACGCGCTGCAAACCTATGACAGCCTGCCCATGCTGTTTGAAGGCACGCGCCCGGTGGTGTTTTTTGTAGACCGCGACCGCGAACCATTTTTTCTGCAAGCCCAAAAATATTATCCGAATGCAGATTTTAAAGAATATAAAGCGCCCGATGGCACGGTTATTTTCTATCAAATTATTTTGCAGCCGTCTGATATTCACGCCGCGCAGGGGATTACCGCCAGTTATTACCGCAACGCAGAGCAGACAGGCGAGCCTTTTCTCGTGAAAACTGAAAAAACCATTCATCAAAACTGGCAAGATGGCTCCCCCGCCGCTTTTCCGTTTTGGGTTAAATGGCAGGGCGTTCTCTTTGCCGAAACATACCAAACCTACCGATTTATTTTGCATTCCCCCTCCGCCGCCCAACTTTATGTGGATGGCGCTCCAATTCCGCTTGCGCGGGAAGGTGATGTGGCTCAGACCGCCGAGGTGGAATTGGCAAAAGGCAGCCATGCTTTGCTGCTCACCGCAGAGGGTAAGCCGGGTCTCTTTCAATTAGACTGGCAGCCCGCCCAGAGTTCCCAAACGCTCATCCCCGCTTCCCACTTTTTTCTGCCGCCCATCAGCAACAATGGCTTGCTTGGCTATTACTTTCCCAATGGAGATTGGCAGGCTCCCGCCGCATTGATTCAAATAGACCCCTGGCTGCGCTTTTATTATCAAAACCAGCCGCTCGAAAGACCCTACAGCGTAGAATGGGTCGGTAGAATTAAAATTCCCGAAAGTGGGGATTACCTGTTTTTATTGAAATCGCTGAGTGAGTCTATGTTATTCATTGACAATCGGCAGGTGATTGGCGTTGGCGAAAATAGAGAAGCGAATATATACCTGTCGCAAGGTTTTCACCCCATTCGCCTGCGTTATGCCGACCGCACATTCTACACTTATATTAACTTTGAGTGGATGCCGCCCAACGGCAACCTGGATGTTGTTCCGCAAGAAGTGCTTTTTCTCCCATGATAAAATAAAAATCTATGGCAAAACACTTGATTCTCGTTGCAGGTAATATTGGCACAGGCAAGACCACCCTCACCGAGCGCATCGGCGCCCGACTTGGCTGGTGGACGGGGTACGAATCTGTCTCAGACAACCCCTACCTTCCAGATTTTTACGCCGATATGCGTGCCTGGTCTTTTCATTTGCAAGTTTTCTTTTTGGGGCATCGCGCAGATCAATATCTTGAAGCAGCGCGGGATGCGCGGTCTGCCATTCTGGATCGCAGCATTTACGAAGACGCGCACATCTTTGCCCGTGCTTTACATCACATGGGGAATTTGGGCGAGCGCGATTACCTTGCCTATCGCCGCCTGTTTGAAGTTGTCGTCAGCGGGCTGCCCCGCCCAGACCTGCTGATCTACCTCCGAGCGCCCGTGCCAGTTCTTACGGAGCGAATTCGCCGCCGCGCGCGCAATATGGAAACCGGCATCTCACCCGAATACCTGACCCTGCTTGATTCCTTTTACGATGAATGGCTTGGCGCTTTTGACCTTTGCCCCGTTCTCACTATTCAAACCGATGACCTGGATTATGTAAACCAGCCGGGGCATTTAGACCTGGTCACAAAACGCATACAAGATAAACTTGCCGGAAAAGAAGTAATGAATTTAACCCACAAGTAGGCTTTTATGACGATTGACTTGCTCGCTAAAATTCCCCTGTTTGCCGACCTGCCGCAAAACGACTTGGAGCAAATTCTTGCCGCATTGGACGTGAAAGAAATGCAAGATCAAGCCATTCTCTTTCACGAAGGCGACCCCGGTGAACATTTTTACATGGTCGCGCACGGTCAGTTGGAAGTTTTAATGGCAGAAGGCAAAACCGAAGAACTGTTGTTGAACTTATTAACCGTTGGCGAATATCTGGGCGAGATGAGCCTCATTTTGCCTGGCGGGCATCGCACGGCAAGCGTGCGCTCACGCGGCGCATCCACCTTGCTCTGCATGAGCCGCCTCCAATTTTTAGACCTTACCAAAAAATACCCCGAACTCTCCCGCGCCATGGTGCGGGTTCTCAGCCAGCGGCTAGATGCCGCCAACACGCAAACATTTCACGAACTGACTGAAAAAAATAAACAACTTCAAACCGCCTACGACGCGCTCAAAGCCGCCCAATTTCAATTGATCGAAAAAGAGCGCCTGGAACGCGAGTTGCAAGTTGCCGCAGATATTCAAATTAGCATTCTGCCCGATCAATTGCCCGCGCACCCCCCATTTAGTTTTGGCGCGCGCATTTTGCCAGCCCGTCAGGTCGGCGGTGATTTTTACGATGTCTTTCCGCTTGCTGAGGGGCGGGTGGGGGTTCTCATTGGCGACGTAGCCGATAAAGGCATCCCCGCTGCTATTTTTATGGCGCGCGCCCACGCGCTCATTATGGCAGAGGCAGATCGCGGCGCCACTGCGGGTGAAGTGCTTCAAATGGTTAATCGTCACATCACCCGCTTGCAAAAATCCACCCAATTTGTGACTGTTTTATACGGCATTCTCAATTTGGAAACACGCATCTTTCAATACGCCCGCGCCGGACACGAGACTCCCATTCTTTTGTACCCCGAGGGAAGCGTGGAGCGCGTTTCTCATAGCTCTGGCATGGCGCTTGGTTTATGGAACCCCATTACCCTGGACGAGCGCACTCTCACTTTATCCCCTGGTTCGACCTTGCTTTTGTACACAGATGGTTTGACCGATTGCCGCAATCGGCAGGGAGAGTCTTTTGGCGTGGATCGCATCAAAACCACCTTAAGCGGTTTGTCTGCTTTAAATGCTCAACAGGTCTGTGATCATTTGCTGGAAACCTTAATCACTTATCAGGGCGGCTCAAATCAAGATGACGACGTTACTCTGGTTTCCATTCGCGCATAAAACGCCGCCTTACTTTAAAGTAATCAGCGCAATGCGATTTTCATGCACAGCCAGCACCAGCAGCGTATTTGCATTTTTTAGGATTAAATCTGTGGGGGATTGAACCTCCAGCCATTCCGCTAGAATCTTTCCGTTTGAATCAACCCGCACCACCCGATTGTTGGGTGGGTCGCTATACACCAGGTCTCCGTTTGGCATCCACAGCAGACCGGCTTTATTTAAGATGGTATCACTCATCCCAATTGGGTATTCAAATAAAAGTTCCCCCCCATTTGAATTAATGGTGACTTTACCGCTGTCGGGGTCGGCGGTTGCAATCCGCCCATCTTCTGCCACCGCAATGCTCGTCGGCTGTCGAAATTGATCTCCAGTAATTACCCGCAACACTTCGCCCTGGTTGGATATTTGCACAATAGATTGATCCCCTGTGGAAGCGGCGTAGATCGTGCCGTCTGGCGCCGCAAAAATACCGCGCGTAGAATCTCCGCCCCTGCTGATAAATCGAAATTGCCCGTTGGAATCGAACCATAGCAAACCTTGCTGGGCATCTGCCACCACAAAACTATCATCGGGCAAAAAAACCACATCGGAGGCTTCGGTAAAGACATACGATAATTGACTTTGCGCCTTGCCCTCTGAATTTAGAAAGACAACCTGATTGTTGACAGTTCCTTCCACCACCGCCAACTGACCTTTGGTATTTTGAGAAAACCCAATGGGGGCATACACCGTCCAATCTGCGCGGCTGTCTTCGACGGGGCGCAGGCTGGTTTGCGGTAATGGGGTATCCATCCAATAGCCGCTTATGGCGTGAATTAAAGGCAGGGCGCTTTGGTTAATCAACCGATATTGATTTGAGTTGTTCCTCATATCTTTGATCAGGTGCAGTTCTGCCCCGCGCCAACATCGGCTGAGGCGAGAGGCAATATACCCGGAATTTGGAATTTCGGTCGTTACAATGGCGATGGCGGGCGTATCTGCCGCCCTGCAAATTGCATTATCGGGCTGCATTGCTTCTTCCAGTGAAACCACCGTCAGCCGATCTGTGGAGATATTTTGGGCGGAATATACTAAATAAATCCAATATTCATCTCCTGCCATGCCAACATAATAGATCTGCGGGGCTGCCCCGTTTTTATTTTCCGACATTTGGGCTGCCTGCAAGAGAAACGCAGGCGTCTTCTGTTCGGAGTTCTTCTGCGATAAAACACTGTGCTGCCAAAAATTAAGCGGCACAATGACGAGCGCCAGCACGAGGGCGCTGGTGGCGAAAACAGGCTGGGTCTTTTTTTCTTTTTGGCTGGCGGTTATGGAATATAAAACAGCCATCAACCCAATGGCTGCAAATATGGCATAAAATGGCACAAACGAAAAAATTCGGGTAAGGGTGGGATAGCCATATTGTTGGGTGCCGGCAATAATGACAACAAAGAGGATGTAACTGCCAAGCAGGCTGGCGCGCACTCTCCAGGTTTGTTTGTGGGGAACCAGCATTGCCGCCAGCCCCAAAGTCATCAGTGTGCTGGTGATTGGGTCGGCGTGGGCGCCAAAAATCCAATGGCTGTTTTGGTCATTGAAGAGGAAGGAGGTGAAGCCGTACCCTGTATTGTTTAAGAATTGAATAATTTGATCCTGGCGGGTAAACGCCACTTCGCTATTTGCAACCGTTTGCAGCGCCAGTTGCTCCCAGGCAGAACGTGTGCTGAGTACCGGCAGGGCAGTTAGCAGAGCGGCGCCTGCCACGCTGACCCAAACCCCAACATTCCGCCAGTGAATGCGTTTGGTTTGCAGGTTAATTGGAAAATAATACACCGCCAGCCAGACCGCAATGACCAGGCTGTAAACACGCGCCACTGCCAGCGTGTAAAATCCCATCCCCAGTAAAACGCCTGTCAGCAAAAAGCCAACCCAACTTCCGCGCCTGCCTGCCCAGGTAAATGCCGCGAGCGAGACAGCCATGAAAAAAATTGCCTGAACATTATTTGCGCCATAATGATTAAGAGACAGCAGAACATGCGCGCTTCCATAAAGGGTAACGGCAAACAGCGCGCCTGCCCGCCCCAAAATGGGGCGCAAAAAATAATAGAAAAATGGAATGGACATTGCCAGCAGCAGCGAATTGCTGACACGCCAGCCATAGCCATCTGCCCCAAACAGCCACATGCAAACCCCCTGCCAGACCGAAGACAGTACGGGGTGTTTTCCATAGACTCCATTCCCCGATAAAAAAGATTCGCTGATGGCGCCCTGAACAAAAAATTCTCCCATTTCGTAAAAGGAATATTCATCGCCCCAAAATGACCAAGCCCAATGGGTAAGGTTGGCGTTTAATAATAAAAAACTTCCCAGCGTAAGCAGGGTTAGAGCAAGGTCCCAGGTTTTCAAATAACGCCATAGCGCAAGTGCGGCAAGCCCAAAAAATAAAAGCCAGCCCCAACGCTGGGCATAAAAAGCCGCGCTGCTGAAGAGTAATAAAACAATGCCGATTCCATACGCAAGGACTGGAACTGCCCGCGCCGCCACCCGCCATGGTGAAACGGCTCTTCGGCTTTGATCCAGCCGCCAGCCCAATAAAAGCAGGGTTAGCAAGCCAGCCAGCCAAATTGCAGGCAGCACAGGCTTTTCTTCCATGGATTGAACGATGACATACGCCTGACTCAACCCAAACACAATCACCAGAGCGCCATCTGGCAGATAATGCAGCCTGCCAAAATTGGGTGATTGAGTCGGCGCAAACCTCGGCTCACTTAAAAAACCTGGCACATTTTGCCAGGTGAATAACCCCCAAAACAGCGCGGCGGCAAGCAGGGCGGCGAGCAAGGCAATTAACCCATTCAGGGGAAAGTGCAATGTGCCAGTACAAAAAACCGGTACACTGCACGCCAGCCAATCCAGAGATTGAAAGGACATTGGATTAAATTTAAACCAATACGCCAGGTTAAAGATATATTGGGTGATTAATAAAAGCGCCAAAATAACAAGCAAAATGACACGCACCCAATATTTATGTACAGGATTTTGAGAGTTTGGCATGGTCTTCATAGATTTTAAGTGATTATACCCAGTCGTTCACAAAATATCAGCCTGCATTGCAGGTAAACTTGTGAAGGAGTTAAACGTCTATGTATCAATTCGTCATCTGATGCGAACCATGTCTTGCCAACACTGTGCGCCTCCGCGCATATTGTCCCCGCAGGGGAATGACATACTCGGAATAGGAACAAGAGGAAAAATGACAAAAACTTTATTGGCAGTTTTAGCCCACCCCGACGATGAGTCTTTTGGCTTGGGCGGCACGCTGGCTTTCTATGCCAGCAAGGGGTATAACGTGTATTACGTCTGCGCGACGCGCGGCGAAGCAGGCACGGTGGATGAAGTTTATTTAAAAGACTTTAAGGATGTGGCAGAAATGCGCACCGCCGAGTTGATGCGCGCCGCGCAGGAACTCGGATTGAAAGATGTTTTTTTTCTGGGCTACCGTGATTCGGGCATGCCCGGCATGGATGCCAATCAACATCCCGACGCGCAGATCAACGCGCCCATTGAAGAAGTGGCGCAGCGCGTGGTGAAATATATCCGCAGTCTCAAGCCGGATGTGGTGCTAACCTTTGACCCGATTGGCGGATACAAACACCCTGACCATATTCACATTCACAAGGCAACTGTGCTTGCCTTCGCCAACTCCGACAATGCATCTTTTTACCCTGAAGCAGGCGATCCTTTCAAGCCGCAGGCGCTTTACTTTCAGATTTTTCCCAAAGGATTATTAAAAATAGCAGTTCGCTTAATGCCGCTCTTTGGCAAAGACCCCACAAAATTTGGGCGCAATGGAGATATTAACATGAAGGAACTTGCCGAGGTATCGTTCCCCATTCATGTGCGGTTGGACGTACGCTCGGCGGTGGAGGCAAAACGCAAGGCAAGCGAGTGCCATGCCTCACAAGGCGGAATGCAAATGCGGCGCGGGCTGATGGGCTTTATCACCAAAATTTTTGGCGAAAAAGAAGATTACATGCAAGCCTACCCGCCAGTGGGTAAGATATTCCAGCGGAAGTATGACCTGTTTGAAGTTTTATAAAAATACCTTCTGTGCGCTACTGACGGTAATTTAATATAAATTTTATATTTTCAAGCAGTTTATAAGTGGTACTATTAAACGAACAGCAGATAAAATCGGAAATAAAAAATTTCCCGTGCGGTACACAAATGTTGATTACATTGTGACCAGGCAGGAGAGGAGAATTTTATGCCCGAAAGACGAACCACCCCCAGAAAAAAATTTTCTTTTTACATGCGCGTTCTCAATGACGACACACAGGAAATACTGGGTCACATGGTGGAAGTTGGCGCAATCGGTTTGCAGCTGGAAACCACCGTGCCTCTTCCGCTTCAACGTGATTATTACCTGCGCCTCGAATTGACCGCCGACCTGGCAGACAGACCCTTTATGATCTTTATTGCCCGTACCAAATGGTGCAAGATGGATGATATAGAACCCAACTTGTACCGAGTTGGGTTTGAAGTTGTTGAGATCATGCCGGATGACAGGGAAGTCTTTTTGCGCATTCTTGCAAAATACGGCAAATGATAGGGCGCTCTTTCAGTAATTCCAAATCTAAACAGTCACCTGGTATTGAAAGGATATACGCCCAAAAATACCAGGTGATTGCTGCCCATTTACCGCAAAATGTTGCAAGGATACGAAAACCGGCTTAAATACTAATTTTTGGATGTTTTAGTTTTCGATTTGGAATTGCAGGGCGGCAGACAGCAATTCCCGTATGAGCGCTCTCCCTGCCAAAACAGGCGCATTGTTGCTGCGCACCCATTGAAATAAAAAAAATCCCCTCTGGTATACTTAATGCAGAAACCTTACGGTTGGAATCCGCGAGGCTTTTTATAGAACTACGCGGGTTAAGCGCGTAGCGGTTGGGGTGATAATTCGTAATCCTACCGCCCGCGCAACTCATTTGCGCGGGCGGTTTTTTGATAATAGATAAAATGAAAACACAAAAATATAAACTTTCCTTTACTGCCGCCAGCCTTTCCCTCAGCGATTCGATAAAAATTGCAGACGTGTATTTGAAATGCAGGGATTGGAATCAAACGCGCCGATTAATCAAGGAGAACAATTTACTCCAGTCCCGCACTCTTAGCCGAACAAGCCGCGTGGCTCACGAAATTGTGCAACGCTTGAAAACATTGTCGAATGAACAACTGGAATTGCTGGTGGAGGGCAGCCCAACCGAGCAAAAGTACCTGCTGTGGCTGGCAGTTTGCAAGACCTATGAATTCATTAAAGAATTTGCGATTGAAGTTTTGCGCGAAAAATATTTAAGCGGAAGCCTGACCTTGACAAACCTGGATTATGACGCTTTTTTTAATCGCAAGGCAGACTGGAGCGATGAATTGGAACAGATTACCGAATCCACCCGCAAGAAGATTAAACAGGTGATGCTTTTGACGATAAGACAGGCAGGCTTATTAAGCGAGGATGGCGCAATTCTGCGCGCCATCCTTTCAAAGCGATTAAGCGAAGCCTTGAAATCTGACGCCCCAGTCAGTTTTTATATTTTCCCAATTGAGTAAAATATTGCAATCTTTTGTGTGAGGATCAACCTATGCCTGTGACCGCAGAAAGCCCAACCCCCGATATTTACAATCATTTGCTGACAGTGATTAGCGGTGATAAGTTTCTTAAAATGCAGGGGCTGGGAAACGAGATTCCATTTTTTATCTGCCCCTTTGACCCAATACAGGCAGATAAAATCAACAGGGATGTTATCCTGCCGCTCATCAACCAACTGGCGCACAAGGGCATTCAGGTCTTGCGCGTGGATTTGTACGACCTCTCGGTTGAAATTTTGAAAGAGCGCGGTATTTGGCAGCAGACGCTTCAGGCGGAAGCCGATATTTCAAAAGCAGAACTCAAAGACCTTTTGCAAAGCGTTCTCGACCCAGAGCATTACCTCATTCCTGCCATCGTAAAAAAAATGCAAGGGCAGGATTTTCAAGTCATGTTTTTGACGGGCGTAGGGGAAGTGTTCCCTTACATCCGCTCGCATACGGTTTTGAACAACCTGCAACGCGCCGCAAAAGAAAAGCCTACGATCATGTTTTTCCCTGGCGAATACAGCCAGTCTGCCGAAAAAGGGAGTTCACTCAACCTGTTTGACAGGCTGCTGGATGATAATTACTATCGCGCATTCAACATCTATAAGCATTTCTAACCTCAAAGGAGGGACACCCCATGAATTTAAAAGATATTTTTCAGAAACCCATTGACCGCACCATTGAAGGCGTTATTAAAGCAGATGACCTGGCAAGCCTCAAACTTGAAGTTGAGGAGTATGTCATCACCAACGAAATTGCCAGGCGGCTGGCAGATTTTTTTGATGGCTACACCGAGTACAAGGGCGTTAATGGCGTGTGGATTTCGGGCTTTTTTGGCTCTGGCAAATCTCACTTATTGAAAATGCTTTCCCTGCTGCTGGAAAATAAAGAGATCGAAGGCGTCTCTGCGCTGGATTATTTTGTACCCAAATGCGGGGAAGATGCCCTGCTAAAAGGGGCAATGAAGCGCGCCGCCTCCATCCCTTCGCGCAGCATCCTTTTCAACATTGACCAAAAAGCCGACACCATCAGCAAGAAGGAAGTGGATGCGGTGCTGGCAGTCTTTGTTAAGGTCTTCAACGAGATGTGCGGATACTACGGCAAGCAGGGCTATGTTGCCCAATTTGAGCGTGATTTGGATCACCGCGCACTTTATGCCGATTTTAAACAAGCCTACGAAAAGATTTCAGGAAAGTCCTGGGAGAAGGGGCGCGAGGAAATTATCCTTGAAAAAGTTAATATTGCCAAAGCCTATTCGCAGGTTTCAGGAACCAGCGAAGACGCCCACAAGAATATCATTGATGCCTACCGTACTGATTATAAACTTTCAATTGAAGATTTCGCCAGCCAGGTGCAGGGCTACCTTCAAAAACAGAAGCCCAATTTTAGGCTGAACTTTTTTGTGGACGAGGTGGGTCAATACATTGCCGACAACGTAAAATTGATGACCAACCTGCAAACCATTGCCGAAAGCCTGGCGACCCAATGCCGGGGGCAGGCGTGGGTGATTGTGACCGCACAGTCGGATATTGAAGTTGTGCAAGGCGAAACCGGGTTGCAGCAAACCGATCTTTTTTCTAAAATTCAAGACCGCTTCAAGATTCGGTTGAAACTCACCAGCCAAAATGTGGATGAGGTGATTCAAAAACGCCTGCTCAAAAAAAATCAAAAAGGCGAGGTCTTTGCCGAAACACTGTACGAGAAGGAGAAGAATAATTTTGGTACGCTCTTCGATTTTACGGATGGCGCAACTACCTACAAGAACTTTATCAACCGCCAGCACTTTACCGACTGCTTTCCCTTCCCGCAGTATCAGTTTACGTTGTTTCAAAAATCCATCGAATCACTTTCCGCTCATGCCGCATTTGAAGGCAGATACAGTTCTGTGGGCGAGCGCTCCATGCTGGGGGTCTTTCAGCGCGTTGCTGTGATGATTGGCGGGCAGGATGCCGGACAACTGGCAACCTTTGACCTGATGTTCGAGGGCATTGAAGCCACGCTTCAGCCGTTTATCACCAGTTCCATCTATGTTGCCAAGAACAACCTCGGCAACCCCTTTGCGCTGCGGGTCTTGAAAGCCCTGCTTTTGGTGAAATATATCAAGGGCTTTAATGCCTCGCCGAAGAATTTGCGCGTCCTATTCATGGAGACCTTCGACCAGAATGCCGCCCAACTCCTGAAACAAATTCAGGATGCGCTCGACCTGCTGGAACAGCAGACCTACATTCAGCGCAACGGCGAGGTCTACGAATATCTCACCGACGAAGAAAAAGATGTGGAAGAGGAAGTGAAGAACACCGAGATAGACTCTGCCGAAATTGCCAAAACGCTGGAAGAAGTCCTTTTTGCGGGCATTATTAAAGACCACAAGATGCGTCACGACACAACCGAACAGGATTATCCCTTTACCCGAAAACTGGACGACAGAATCATCAACCGCGAGCAGGAATTGACCATTCATTTTGTAACGCCCTTTGGCGATTATGTGGATGATGTGAATGCCTTGAAATCCCATTCTTTCGGGCGCCCCGAATTGTTGATTGTTATGCCCAACGACCTGCGCTTTTTTACCGACCTGCGGCTCTACAAAAAGACCGAGAAATACATCCGCGTTAATCGCACCTCCAAACAAAATGACGCAGTTCAGGGTATTTTAGACAGCAAGGGCAGGCAGAACGAGGAACGCTATGCGCTGGTGCAGGCGCGCGCCCGCGAACTGGTTGGCAGGGCTAAAATTTTTGTGGCGGGCGAGGCGCTGGATATTGCAGGCGAAGACCCCAAAACGCGGGTGTCCAAAGGTTTTAACGAACTTGTGCTGCGAACCTATCCCAATTTGCGGATGTTGAAAAATGTTAAGTATGACGAGAACGACATTAAAAAATATCTGGATATTTTGCAGGACGCGCTGATGAGCGACGGGCTGACTGAGCCAGAAAATGAAGTTCTGGCTTTTATTCAGGGCAGCAGGCGCGCGGGAACACGCGTGACATTGAAGAGTGTGGAGGAGAACTTCATCAAAAAACCCTATGGCTGGTATTTAGCCGCCATTCAATGCGTGGTTGCCATGCTGCTGGGGCGCGGAAAAATTGAAGCCAGGGTCGATTCGAACCTGCTGGATGGCGCAGACCTGCTCGCGGCGTTGAAAAATACCTACGGGTTTTCCAATGTCATCCTCGACCCGCAGATGGATGTGAAGGCTTCTGACTTGCGGCGCGTGAAAGACTTTTTTACCGACTTCTTTGACCGTCCTACAAGCGCCAATGAAGCAAAGACGTTGGGCGCAGAAATTCGCGCTGCCATGCAGGATATGCTTTTGAACTTGAAGGAACTCCACGCGCAACTGAGTCAGTACCCCTTCCTTGCCGCGCTGGATGCGCCGCTTCTGCTCGTGCAGGAATTTTCAGGAAAGGATTACGGCTATTATTTTGCCGAACTGCCCAAACGCGAAAATGACCTGCTCGATATGAAGGAAAACCTGATTGCCCCGATCCGCCAGTTTATGAACGGCGCGAACAAGGCTATTTATGACGAAGCCCGCAGTTTTTTGCAAACGCAAAGCCCGAATTTTTCGGCGATGGAAAATGAAAAGCCCGCGCAGTTGATTGCCTTGCTGCAAGCGCCCGATTGTTTTAAAGGCAGCAAGATGAAAGACGCCAAAGCCCTGATGGGTGATTTGAAGAAGGACACGGAAAGCCATGTGAAGCAGGCAAGGAAAGACGCGCTTGCCCATGTGAGCAAAATTCAGGGGCAGGTGCAGGGGATGCAGGAATATTCTGCGTTGAAGAAGGAACAGCGGCAGGAGATTGAGCAATCTTTTGAGGCGGTCACGACCTACATCCAAAATGAGAATTTGATTTCTTCCATTCGTGATCGGACGGGACGCTATGAGACCAGCGATTACAGCAGTCTGCTGACCAAGATCACAGGCTGGACACAGAAAGACCCCGAACAGAAACCTGTGGAGTATGTTTTGCAAAGCGGTTTGGGCGTGAAGTTCGAGAAGAATTACCTTGCCAGCGAAGATGACGTGGAAGCGTATCTCGATGCGGTGAAGAAGGCGATGGTCAAGGCGATTAAAGCGAATAAAAGGATTCAGCTGTAGATGATCACTTTTACTTTTGCAGGTGATGAATCGGGCGATTTCAGTTTCAAATTTGACAAGGGTGCGTCCCGTTATGTGGTCGTTGCTGTGATCGCCACGCCTGAGCCTGACTCCTTGCGTGAACTGCTGGCGAATATCCGCAAGGAAAACAGGTTGTCGCCATCGCATGAATTTGGATTTCACAACACTTCATCCACCCAACTTCGCCAACGGGTCTTTACGGCGTTATGCTCGGCAAATTTTGAAGCATGGGCGTTGATCGTGGATAAAACGACGCTGCCCGAACCATTTCGCCTGTTTATGTCGGGCTTGGATGTATACACGTTCTTTGTCTCCGAGGTTGTGGGGAACATTCCAATGGAAAAACGCGCGGGCGCGACTTTGATTTTGGATGAAATGGGTTACCCCGAACAAACCCGCGAAGAACTTAAGCGCATGTTCAAAAAACGGAATATCGAGCATGGCTTCAATCGTATTTCCATGCGGCGTTCAAAACAGGAAGCGCTGATTCAGGTCGCGGATCTGGTGGCTGGCTCTATCATGCGGCGCGACTCGCATAACCAGAGCGAAGCCTATGATTTGATTGCCGGGAAGATTGTGAAACTGATCGAATATCGTTAAAAATAACCCGCCTCGCTATCCCTTCCATCGCTTATAGATGGAGGGCAGGCAGCCACAATCGGCTACTTTTTGCGAGACAGGATGAGCGATCGGAACGCTTTTGGCTTTTGGATTTTATTCCATCGGCAAATTTATTATACAACAAATGTCACGCCTGCACTTGCGTACGGTGAGCAATCCCCCGATGACACGAGATTGCTTCGTCGCTACACCGCACTTGCGTGTCGGTGCAAGTGTCGCTCCTCGCAATGACATGAGATATTTTATGAACACGACTCTCTTTTACGCTTTCATGGATGAATCGGGCACAGTGGGCGCGACGGGAACGCGTTTTTTGGTTGTGGCAATCACGTCCACTGCCAATCCGCGCAGTTTGGAAAAAATTTCCCGAAATGTCTTTAAATATGCCTTGAAAAAATTTGGCTCTGCGTTCACGGCAAACGAGCTAAAAGCCGCAAGCGTTGACGAGAAAATCATTTTGCGCTTGCTTTCAGAAATTGCGCGGGAAGACGTTATGATTACCGCAACCATTGTAGACCAGCACGCCATCCGTGTTCCACCAGATGACGCGGAAGAAATTTACCAGCAGGCGGCAGCGTGGACAATTCGGCGTTTGGCGGAAAAATTTCCACGCCTTAATCTTTCCGTTGATAAACGCCATACCAATGCCCATTTGCGCTTTTTATTGGAAGCAACCATCCGCAACGAAATCGAAGTCCTGCCCCGCCAAAATGTGATTATTCAACAGGAAGATTCGGTCACGCGCAAGGAACTTCAAGCGGCAGACGCCGTTGTGTGGGCGATTTTCCAAAAATATGAACACAATGATTCGCGCTTTTACGACATCATCGAATCGAAAATTGTGGATGAAACGGTCGTCAGGCGGAAAAAATGGAATTAAATGAAAATCCCCCTTGCGGGGGAAGTTCTGAACGGCTCTCCCTGGGCTCCGATTTCAGTCTACTTGGGGTTCCCGTTCCATTTCAGGAACAGCTAGGACGCTTAAAGCGACCAGAGTCACCAGGTGTTACGATACCGTTCAAAATTATTCTAATGTGTTTGGATTGAATTTGCAAGCAAATAAAATGCCATGTTATTGCGAGGATGGTTTTCCCTCGCAGTGACCTATAAAATGGAGAGAATTATGGACACAACGACCCTAAAAAAATTCGCGCAGGGCGCACGCCGACAATTACTGGAGCAGGTCTCTTCCCGCATGGAGCAGGTGTTGCGCACCGACAGCGTGGAGATTCGAGAAAAAGCCAGGGTGGTGGATCAACTGCGGGCGGAGATTGAGGCGCATGGCAAAATCGCGGTGATGGATAAGGTGGCGTACATCTGGTTCAACCGCTTTTGCGCGCTGCGCTTTATGGATGTGAATCACTACACCCGCATTGGCGCGGTCAGCCCTGCCGCAGACGGTACTCAGCCTGAGGTGTTGTTGGAGGCGAAACAGGGGCATGTGGATGAAGACCTGGCGCGGTTCGTCATCCCGCAGGTGATTTTTAGCCTGCTGAACGGTCAGCGCCCTGCCAGTGACCCGCAAGGCGAGGCGTATCGCCTGCTGCTGGTCGGCGTCTGCAATTCGTACAGTGAGGTGATGCCGTTCCTGTTCGAGAAGATCGAAGATTATACGGAACTGCTCATGCCGCTGGATCTGCTTTCGGAAAATTCCGTGCTGCACACGCTGCGCAGTGCGCTCGGCGCAGCGGAATGCGCCGATGTGGAGGTGATTGGCTGGCTCTATCAATATTACATTTCGGAGCGCAAGGATCAGGTCTTTGAGGCGTTGAAGCAGAATCAAAAAATTGAAGCGCGTGATATTCCCGCCGCAACCCAATTATTTACCCCGCATTGGATCGTGCGCTATCTGGTCGAAAATTCGCTGGGGCGGCTGTGGCTGCTCAATCATCCGAACTCGGCTCTGCGGGAGCGCATGGAATACTATATTGATCCAGTGGGGAGTGAGCAGTCTTCAGTCATCAGTAATCAGTTGTCAGTAGGCAGTGAGCAGTCTGTTGGTGAAGATACTGATAACTGTTCACTGGAAACTGATTACTTGCACATCAATTCTCCCGAGGAATTGAAACTGCTCGACCCCGCCTGTGGTTCGGGACATATTCTCACTTACGCCTTTGACCTGCTCTACGCGATCTATGAGGAGGAGGGCTACGCGCCTGCCGATATTGCGCGTTTGATTTTGGAGAAGAACATTTTTGGCGTGGAGATTGACCCGCGCGCGGGCGCGCTGGCGGCTTTTGCCCTGACGATGAAGGCGCGCGCCAAAGACCGCCGCTTCTTTACGAGAAACGTTCCGAAGGATTTCGGGCAGGATTCACGCTCATCCAGCAAACCTTCGGAACGGTTGCCCGTGCTGCCAAATATTTGCGTGCTGGAGAATGTGACCTTCACCGATGCGGAATTGCAGCAGTACAGCGCGGCAGTGGGGGGAGAAGTGGCAAGTGGAAAGTGGGCAGTGGGAGGTGGGGATTTGTTCACCGCGCCGCTGCTGGAGACCCTGCGCCAGTTTGAGCAGGCAGAAAACTTCGGCTCGCTCATTCGCCCGAAGTTGAGCGATACAGGCTATGTGCGCGGATTGTTGAAAACGCTGCGCGAGAACCTGGGCGGCGACCTGTTTTTGTACGGCGTGCATGAGCGCGTGTTGAAGGTCTTGAAGATGGCAGAGTTCCTTGCACCGCGTTACCATGTTGTAGTAGCAAATCCACCGTACATGGGAAGCGGTGGTATGAATGAGGAATTGAAAGATTTTGTGCAGGATTGCTATCCAAACAGCAAATACGATTTATTTGCGACTTTTATTGAACGTAATTTTGAATTATGCATACCTAATGGCTTATTAGGCATGATCACAATGCAAACATGGATGTTTTTACCTTCATTCATATATTTGCGAGAGTTTATTCTAAATAATTCTGTTTTATTGACAATGGCACATTTAGGCGCTCATGCTTTTGATAGTATTGGCGGAGAAATAGTTTCTACAACAACATTTGTTTTACGGAAAACGATAAACAAGGAAATTGAAGGGACTTTCTTTAGATTGGTAGAGGGGGGCAACGAATTAGAAAAAGCAACAATGCTAATCAATAATATTCCAAGTACCGAAAATCCATCCCCCAAAATGTTCTATCGTGCTTCGGCTCAAAAGTTTCTGAAAATACCTGACTTTAGAATTGTTTATTGGTTGGACAAGAAAGTTCTTGATACTTTTGAAACGACAAAACTCAATATTGGTGATTTAACTATATCTGATGGGCAAACTAAAAGTGGAGATAATGACCGATTCCTTAGACAAAACTGGGAGGTCTCTAGTAACACAGTTGGGGCTGACCAAAAATGGCGACTACACCCAAAAGGTGGGGGCTATAGAAAATGGTATGGAAATGTAGATTGGATTATTGACTGGTCGGATAATGCGAGAATTCATTACAGGAAAGATAGAGTTGCCAGAATCCTGCCTGAATATCTCTGGGGTAAACCTGGTATTTCTTGGTCGATGATCAGCAATGATGTTGCGTTTAGATTGTTGGAGCGCGATCACATTTTCAATATTGCTGCTCCCTCTTTGTTTCTCAAAAACGAAAACGATCTTCTGATTTGCTTAGGGTTATTAAACTCAGCATATTCTGCTTTGATTTTGAAAACTTTCAATCCGTCAAAGGTTAATGTTGGAGAAGTTCAATCTGTTCCTTATCTTGAAAAAATTAACCTAAGCCGAGATATTATTGAAGGTATTGTTTCCAAATGTATAGATATTTCGTGCAGTGATTGGAATAGTTCAGAATTGGCATGGGACTTTAAATCTCATCCAATTCTTCAACTTAATATTGACAAAACTACAATATCTGAAACATTCCAAATAGCGCGAGAAAAATGGAAAATTGAGACACTCAAACTCTTACAACTAGAAGAAGAATTAAACAGATTAACCATTGAAGCATACAATCTCGATAATGTTATTACCCCTAAAATTTCTTTGAGAGAAGTGTCGCTGAACTGTAATCCATATTATCGTTACAACAGTAAAAAGAGCGATGAAGAAATGGAAACCTTGTTGCGTGCCGATACGATGAAAGAATTTATCAGTTACGCGGTGGGCTGTATGTTCGGGCGTTACTCGCTCGAAAAGCCAGGTCTGGTGTTGGCAAATCAAGGCGAGGGAATTGCAGAATGGAGAATGCAGAATGCAGAATATTTGAATGCAGAATATTTGAATGCAGAAGGCAGAATGCAGAATGCAGAATTTAGACAAAAACAGGATGAAGTTATAAAGAAACTTGGTGAAGTTGCAGAGGAAGGTGAAGAAGTTGCAAAGGAAGGCGAAGAAGTTGTAAAGAAACTTAGTAAAGTTCTAAAGGAAGATGGCGAAGTTGCAAAAAAACTTGACGAAGTTTCAAAGGAACTTGGTAAAGTTCTAAAGGAAGATGGTGATATTCTAAAGGAACATAGCGGAATTTTAACCCAAAAAGCCGATATTTACTCGCTCGAAAAGCCAGGTCTGGTGTTGGCAAATGCGGGAGAGGGAATTGCAGAATGGAGAATGAAGAATGAAGAATATCAGAAAATGCAGAATGCAGAATGGAAGAAAATTCAGAATTCAGAATTCAAAATTCAGAATTTGACCTTCGAGCCTGACGAGGATAATGTCATTCCCGTATTGGATGGGGAATGGTTTGAGGATGATATTGCCGAACGCTTCAAGAAATTTTTGCGCGTGACGTTTGGAGACGAACATTACGAAGAAAACCTGGCATTCATCCAAGAAGCCATCGGGCGCGATGTGCGCAGTTACTTCGTCAAGGAATTCTACAAAGACCACGTCCAGACCTACAAAAAACGCCCTATTTACTGGTTATTCTCCAGCCCCAAAGGCAGTTTCAACGCCCTGATCTACATGCACCGCTACCAGCCCGATACCGTCTCGATTGTGCTGAACGGCTACCTGCGCGAATACATCAAAAAACTCAACGCGCATAAATCGCAACTGGAGCGTACTTCGGTCAGCGGCAGCGCGAGTCAAAGCCAGAAGACCAAAGCCCTGAAAGAGATTCAACAGATCAACAAGGTACTGTCTGAATTGAAAGAATACGAAGGCGAAATTCTCTACCCGCTGGCGATGGAGCAAATCCGCATTGATTTGGACGACGGGGTCAAGATCAACTACGGCAAGTTTGGCAAGGCGTTGAACCCGATTAAGGG
>DYML01000181.1 GCA_020721605.1 Anaerolinea thermophila | reverse complement strand
TCATAGGATAAATGGTTCATTTCTTCAAAAAGAAAGTAGTTTACAATATTTAATAGGACTTGCTATAAAGCAATAATGAATAGAGTACATTGCCTGCTTTTTTCATTTAATGGATTAACCCCAGTATTAAGAATAACTTGCGCCGCGTTTTAGCAGCCGCTGCAATATAAGAAATAAGGAGTTTGAAATGAAATACACATTTTTTCGACAAGCCATAAAACTGGTCTTTATTTTCCCTCTTCTATTGGGTTTGTTCTTTCCATCAAACTCCACGCTGGCGCTGCCTCAAAAAACTGCTTCCGCCGCACAGGGCGCAGAAAATATCACCGTTGAATATATTATGATTAAATACCGAACCAGCCCCAACCTTATTCCTGCTTCTCCGGATGGCGCAGCCCAAATGGCTCGGATTAATACAGCGGCTGAATTGACGGACGGTTTAACCTACGCTCACGCCGTTGCTGGCACGGGCGGCGCTGTTCATATCTTGCAATTATCCACCCCGGTCTTATTGCCTGCGGCGCAGACAATAAGCGCGGACTTACAAACAAACTTAAAAATTTCCCACACCATCACCACGCTGGACCCCGATTACACAGAAGATATTTTAGAGCTGGAATACGCTGTACCTTTGCCTGCGCCAGATGATGCTCAATATATTAATCAATGGAATCTTCAAGGTGACTGGGGCATTAACGCGCCTATGGCTTGGGCTGCCACAACCGGCGCTGAAGATACCATCGTGGCAGTGATAGACAATGGCATCATTGACGTTGACTCCTCTGCTGTTGTTCAGGCGCATGACGACTTAAATCCTGACCGTATCCTTCTTGGGTACGATTTTGTCAGCGACTCCCTTCGCGCCGCCGATGGTGACGGGCGCGATGCTGACCCCAGCGACCCAGGAGACGGCATTCTTCAGGCGGATTTAGATACAGGCTCTTTTACAGGTTGTAATTTATCTGAGAGTTCCTGGCATGGGACGCAGACCGTCGGAATTATTGGCGCAACAAGTGACAACAACCTGGGTGTGGCAGGAATCAACTGGAATGCCAAAATTTTGCCCGTGCGCGTTATCGGAAAATGCGGCGGAGATGCAAACGCCATTGCCGATGATGTGATGGACGGCATTCGCTGGGCAGCCGGTTTAGCGGTGTCGGGGACGGTGCAGCGCGTGAAAGATGTGGTTCACCCCGAAAATTATCCCGCCAATGTGCTGAATGTGGGTGTGGGGGTGCCGGGGGTCTCTTGCAGCGCCTATCAAGCCGATATTACAACGATTATTAACAGCGGCGCGGTCATTGTTGCTGCGGCGGGTGATGATGGCGCAGCGGCAATTAATTTCCCTGCCAATTGTGAGGGGGTGATTACCGTTGCAGGCACAGATATTAACGGCAATCGCGCCAGCGTTAGTAATTACGGCGAAGGCGTTGAAATTAGCGCTCCTGGCAGCAACGTATATACCACCTCCAATGATGGTGGCGAGGGCGTTGGCGCTTCCATCTACGAAGCAGTGGAAGGCTCTGATGCAGCGGCGGCAAACGTCAGTGGCGTGGTTTCGCTCATGTTTGCTGTAAACCCGCTCATCACTTCCGCACAGGTCATAAAAATTTTTGAGGCGACTGATAAAGCATTTCCTTCAGGCACTTGCACTACATCCACCTGCGGCAGCGGAATTGTGAACGCTGGCGAGGCGCTCGAAAATGCCAGCCAGCCCGATTTGGTGATTACCGAAGTCGCGATTGAGCCAGAAGCGCCAACGGTAGGTGTTCCTTTTACCGTAACGGTTAAGATCAAAAATCAAGGCGGGTCTACCAGTGAAAGTTTTGTGAATGCCAATATTTTTGTAGACGATGGCGACCCGGAAGACCCGGAGAGAAATCCATTAGAAATCACCAATAAAGATGCGGATGGTTGCTTCTTGAAGTATGACTCCGAACAGGAAATATGGGTGTCGGATACTGGCGATAATGAAGGCGGCGCCTATCTTGAAAACACACTGGGAAATGTTGTCTCTGGCGCGGAAGCAGAAATTCCCATTGTGTTTCCCACTGGGCTTCCGCAAGATGGTTACGTTCTTTATGTTTACGCTGATGCCAACTGTATTGTGCGGGAGGGCTTTGAGAATAATAATCATTACATGGACCCAGAATTCCCCAATCAAACCATTCCCATTCCGTTGCATATTGGCGTCCTTCCCGCTGGATTTGGTAAATCCGAACCCGACGATACCTTCACGCCTATGCTGTCTTCAAACGTCACTTTAAAATGGGATGCGGCTGATTATGTTGATAGTTACGAATATTGTATTGACACTACCTATGACCATCTCTGTGAAGACGACCCGGGTGACCCAGGGGACGGCTGGATTAGTACAGGCGTCCAACGCAACGTAGACCTGACAGGGCTAAGCGGGGGAACTGAATATTGGTGGCAGGTGCGCGCCAAAAACCTCAGCGGCTACACATACGCAAACCTCGGGTTGTGGTGGCCCTTTAAGACCTTGCCGGTGCCTGTTTTGCTTGCTCCGTCTAATCAATCTGTTGTGTCTTTAAAGACCCCCATTTTAACCATATCTCCGGCAAGTGGAGTCAGCCAGTATCAATATCAGGTTTCCGCCGAAAGTGATTTTGACCCGCTTTTGTTGCATGTAACTTCTGGCAACGCCAGTTATACCCTTACCGCCGCTCAGGCATTGCCTGCTTATGGCACATATTATTGGCGCGCCAAATCTACAGACTTGGATAATCATGCTTCGGATTGGAGCGTTCCTCATCCATTTAGTTATACTTTCCAAACCGCCCCGGTCTATAACGGGTACATGGTCACCACCAAACCAGTTTTCAGCTGGAAGGCAATTTCTGGCGCGTTGGAATACCGCTTGCAGGTCTCCAAGACCGCAGACTTTGCATCTCTTGAAATTGATCGTTATCAAAGAACTCTGACCTATGCCAGTCCTGTACCGATGGATTACGGCGTGTATTATTGGCGCGTTAGTGCGCGTACGGTTGGTGATGTTTGGAGCGCGTGGGGGCTTGGGTCTAAATTTACATTAACGCCGCCCTTGTCGCCCGCGCCAGTTTTACTCACGCCGCTCACGAAAGCCTTCGTTTCCTACTTTGATTTGTACCCAACGCTCACTTGGAAAAAAGTGACAGATGATGACCGCTATGAAGTTCAGGTGGATAATTTTAGTTCTTTTGCCTCACCCGAAGAGACACTGATTACGGCTACGGGTCAAGTCAGCCACACAATCAACACCGTTTTGCCGCAGGGCATTTATTATTGGCGTGTGCGCACATCCAATTATCTAAGCGCACCAGGCGCATGGAGCGCTGTTCGTTACTTTACCGTAGATACTACACCGCCTACGTTAGCCCCTGTTTTGGTCTCTCCTGCCATAGTCGCTTCTTCAGCGGGCAGCCCTTCCTTTTTATGGAAGGCGGTTTCTGGCGCTGCAAAATATCAAATTCAATATGATTATACGGATGAGTACGAGCAGCCGATTGAATATACATCCTTTGACCTAACAACAGTCAAGCATATTCCACCGGCAATGCCATTGGGAACCTACTTTTGGCATGTGCGCGCCAAAGACGCCGCAGGCAACCCAGGACCCTGGAGTGCATCCCGGCAAATTACCATCACTGCGCCCAAACCGCTTGCGCCAGTCTTGACCGCCCCTGCAATCTCTCTGGTGATTAAAGAAAATAAAACCCCAGACTTCGCCTGGAATTCAGTCTCTTTTGGCGCACCCTATGTTTACAACTATGAATTCCAACTCTCAAAGACCTCTACTTTTGTTGCCATTCTACAAACTAACACAAGCACTGCGCGCACCTACACCTCAGATGCCATCCTTGATGATGGAATCTATTACTGGCGTGTGCGTTCCCAAATTGCTGCGGTTCCGCCAGGGCTGCCGGGGGCGTGGAGCGTTATTCGCTCCTTTAGAATTGACACGATACTCCCCATTGCGCCGACCTTGAACTTGCCGCGTGCCAATCTATCTGTAACCGTTGCGCCCACATTCTCCTGGCTAAAAGTGGCGGATGCCGTCAGGTATCAATTTGAATATGACGACTCTGCCGACTTTAATTCTCCCGCCGCCGCAGATTACACTTCCCTTGAATTAAGTACGTTGTCCCATCTTCCCAAACCCACCATGCTGCCCGGTACTTATTCTTGGCGTGTGAAAGCCAAAGACGCAGCAGGCAATTGGAGTTCGTGGAGCGAAGTTCGTACCATTACCATCCTTGCGGCGCCGGGCTTGACTTCTCCAGTTAACGCGTATTCCACAGTAGATACAACCCCAGCGTTTACTTGGAATGCTGCCGTCTCTGGCGTTGCGTATGACTTGGAAATTTCCAAGACCACAAACTTTGCCATCAAGGAACGCACATATTCAGACATCCCAGGCTTAACCTACACCCTTGAAAGTGGAGATGCCCTGCCGCATGGAGCTTACTATTGGCATGTGCGTGCCAAAAACGCCAGCGGCGTGGCAGGCGCATGGAGCGCTTATCGCCTATTTACGGTTGATATTACCCCGCCGCTTCAGCCGATACTAAGTTCGCCCGCGAACAATACTCAAGTATTGGGCAACCCAACCTTCCGCTGGTCGGCTCCTGCCACTGCCAAAAATTATTTATTCCAGTATGCGTCTGATCAAGATTTCACCACTGAAGTTTCCACCCCAGTGGAATTAACGCTGTATCGCTATGCGCCAAGTCCCGCCATGGAGCCGGGTATTTATTACTGGCATGTGCTTGCCAAAGATGCCCTCGGTAATGTAGGCGAGTACAGCGCCCCCTTTAGGGTTGAAATTTTGCCGATTGTCCCGCCTGCGCCAGTTTTGACCGCCCCTGTTTCCAATCTGCTGACTTTAGGTTCGCCGTCACTCTTCACTTGGAGTCCTGTGGTCTCTGGCAATCAATATGAAATTGAAATTGCCACAGATACATCTTTTTTGAATAAAGTTCCATTGACCCCAGCCCCCGCAGCGTTGACCTCCACGTCCTATTCCCCCGCAACCAGCCTCGATTCTGGTGTTTATTATTGGCATGTACGCGCCTTTAATGTGATAGGAACCAGCGGGGCGTGGAGTATTACCCGTACATTCACGGTTGATACGCAGGCGCCCGCTGCACCCACTTTAACTGCGCCGCTTAATCCTTTAACCGTCACGGGTACGCCGATCTTCCGATGGTTGAAGTCCGATACCGCCATCAAATATAGATTTGAATATGATGTTGCCTCCAGTTTTGATTCTCCCATTGGCGTAGACCATTATGTTTCAAATGAATTAGCCATTCTCGGTTACACGCCGCCCGTTATGAAACCGGGTACTTATTACTGGCATGTGCAGGCGAAAGACGCCGCCGGCAATTGGGGAGCGTACACCGCCGCGCCTTTTGTGGTCACGATCAACCCGCCTAAACCAGCCACCCCAGTAACCCTCGCCACCGCTGCCGCCCTCAAAGACACTACCCCCACCCTCACTTGGCGTGCAGTTGGCGCGGCTCCTTATACTTTCACCTACGAAATTCAAATCGCAGGTAATTCCCAATTTACCATTGGGCTTGTCTCCTATGCGGATATTTCTGGCACATCTTATGAATTACCAGCAGGCTTGAGTGAAGGCTTGCATTACTGGCGCGTACAAGCAAAAAGTCTTGCCGCAGTCCCTGTCGTAAGCGCATGGAGCGCCGCCCGCTATTTTGTCATTGACACCGCAGCGCCAAATCCGCCCATCTTAAGTTTGCCTTCCGTCCCAGAGGTGAAAGGCTCCCCAATCTTCTCGTGGAAGGCTTCCGTTGGCGCAAACCGCTATCAATTTCAATACGCCACCAATGTTGACTTCAGTGAAAACCTTTACACTTCTGCCATATTAACGACAACCAGCCACCGCCCGCCTATTATGTCACTCGGCACTTATTACTGGCGCGTTAAGGCGGGAGACGCCGCAGACAATTGGAGTGATTGGGGCGAAGTACGCACACTTAGCGTTGTGCCTTTGGTTCCAACTGGAATTCCTGTGCTGTACGGACCGGTCAATGGCTACCTCACCAGCGACACCACGCCCAACTTGGTGTGGAATACAGTGGTTGGCGCTGTTCGTTACGACGTTGAAATGGACACCAACTCAACCTTTAGCAGCAGAGAGTTTGTCGGCAGCGCCCCAGCAACGGTTGCCCCCACTCGACCCAGCATTGACGCTTCCGAACTTCTTCCAGGCGTTTATTACTGGCGTGTTAGAAAAGTTGACCGATATGGTGGCGTTGGAACATGGAGCGTGGTTCGCCGTTTGACCGTTACTGCGCCGTAAACCAATCTGACCTAATAAAACCATCTATTACCACTTGCCCAGAATGTTCCCTCGTTCCGGGCAAGTGTGGTTTTAATCAGCAATTCTAAATCTAAAATTTCCGACACCGCCAAGGAGCATGATTTTGTTGTTTTTTCAAACCGTCCACGAATTTTCCACGAATAAACGAATGTCCGATCAGAAATTCGAGCATTCGTGACCTATTCGTGGATGGTTGTCGGCTTAAATCGTCCAGTTTTGCGATGATTGGGTTCAGATTTGGAATTGCTGGGTTTTAATACCCCATCAATTCTCTGCACAACAAAGGAAATGCATTTGGAAGAAACCACAAACCGCCATGAATAGCAACGTGCAAGCAAAGGTTGTCAGCGTGGATTGCAAAATCTCCTGATTTTGCTCGAAAGTCGGGACGCAAAGCGTTT
>DYML01000180.1 GCA_020721605.1 Anaerolinea thermophila | reverse complement strand
TACTTTACTAATTTCTCTACATATACCCACCCTATCTTTGGTCAAGCGGACGTAGAGTCCGCGCACGGAGTCACGGTCCGCGTGGGCGTGGCAGAGGAATACTTTGAGAGGGCGTTTGTCCATAAGGATGAATGAGGAAGGATGAATTATCCGAACTCAGCCAAAATTTTCTTTATCTTTGCGGAGGAAATATCAGATTGCTCGGTCTTTGAGTAAATTGTTACGAGGATGACAGCCGTTGCTGTTTTCAGATAGTAAATTACGCGATAACCGCCGCTCTTGCCGCGAGACACATCACTGTTGCGAATGCGAACTTTGAAGATTGTGTAGCCCGTACCCTGCACCTGGTCGCCGATAAATTCCCCGTGTTGAATTTGCTCGATAATTGGTTGAACATCTGAACGAATATGAGGGTACTTCTTCGCCAGTCCACGCAGATTGCGTTTGAACTCTGGAGTAAAAGCAATCTCAATCGTTGGCTTATGCGGCATGGATACCATCCCAAAGTTGATCAAGCGGGAGTAGTTCGTTGTTCATCGCTTCTTTCCAACCCTGCGCAAAACTTTCGTCAGCGGGCTTAAGCGTCACAGTCTCGCGGAACAGACGCACCATTTCCAACAAGGCAGGCAAATATTCATCTGGCGTTTTTTCGATTTCCTGTGAAATTTTTTTTGTATACAAAGTTGGATAAACGGTCATTGTATTTCTCCTGAACAATGGCAATTATACCGCCTTGCGGATTTCCAATTCCCAATCCTGCCTTGGGAGGAGTTTGGCTTTGTCGAGCCACGCGTCCACGCCGTCTTGGGTCAAGCGGGCCCCTGCGGGGAGTCCGCGCATATCATCCCCTTGTGGGACGGAGTCACGGTCCGCGTGGGCGTGGCAGAGGAATACTTTGAGAGGGCGTTTATCTGTTATGGACGTAAATTTCCCCGCAAACTTTTTTCTACACAGTTGCCAAATTCACAGCAGGCACGTCATCACGCAGAAAATTGGGGCAGAAGTCGTAGCCATTATCCCATGTGATTCCGCCGCCATCTTCCAACTTAACCTGACGAAAATAGGCTTCATCTTTGAGCGCGGCAGAAATCCCTTTGCCAATGAAAGGGCGAATGTCAATTATCTTGCGGAGTCCATCTGCAAATTCAATTTCAAGTAAATAGTTTTCAAAAGGTTTGACTGAAATAACTTTATCCATTTTCTTACTCCAGCGGCTGAATAGGTTCGAGCGGTTCTTCATTGCGCGCGCGTTCCCAATCAGTCCGTAATTCGTCACGATGAAGTGATGCCCATTCCAAAACCAATCCAAGTACGCGGTTCGGCAGCTTGCCTTTCAAGACTTCAAGCGTTTCGATGGCGATTTCAATTTGATACTCGCCATAATGCGCGTGAAAGTGCGGCGGCACATGGTCATTGAAATACATGCGGATGATGATCCCGAAGAAGCGACTGATCTCTGGCATTGGAATGTTCCTGTGATGAAATTATACGTTAATTATCTCGCGCACAGCCTTGCGGATTTCTAATTCCCAATCCTGCCCTGGGAGGATGGTTCGACACTTCGGCAGGCTCAGTGCAGGCTTTGCTCACCATGCAGTTTGGCTTTGTCGAGCCGCGCGTCCACGCCGTTGTGAGTCAAGCGGGCGCAGAGTCCGTACGCGGGCGTGATAGGGCGTAAAATCGCCTGCAAGGGAGAAATTCCGCAGGAGCATTTGCAGGAACTTCCTGAATTTTTTGATGCCCAATCTCACATTCTGGACGATTCCCGCCACCTTTTTTGCCATTGAGAGATGCTTTCCCTCGCGGAGGATGTGAAGTCATGCTTTTCTTCAGTTTTGTTGCGCGGTGATTTTGTGACAGCATGATATGATCTCTCAAAATTTAAGTGACAGCGAGAGCGCCGCTTCCTACCCTTTGGTTGAAGGCATCCTCGCCAAAAATGGAGACTCATGTTTAAACCGATTTACTGGAAAACCTTTCCCCGTGATTTTCTTAGAATTCAATCTGGATTCTTTTTATTCGGGCTGGCAATTACCTTGATGATTCGCGGCAACCTCGGCACAAGCGCCTGGGCAGTCTTGGAGGTGGCGCTGGCGCCAAAACTGCACATCTCCATTGGAACCATGACTGTGGTGATGGGCTTTGCCGTGCTTTCTGGCGCGTTGATGATGCGTGAAAAACTGGGCTGGGGTACGCTGGCAAACATCCTTTCCATTGGTCCGTGGGAGGATATGTGGCTTTCGATCATTCCCTCGGTGAAAGGCAATTTGCCCCTGCAAATTGGTATGCTGTTATTTGCCATCTTTTTAATGGGGCTGGCGAGCGCCATCTATATTGGCGTGGACGCAGGCGCTGGTCCGCGTGACAGTATGATGCTGGCAATTAAGCGCACCACAGGCGTTAGTATTCGTTTGGCGCGCGCCATGATTGAGGTGACAGTTGTGACCATTGGGTGGCTCTTGGGGGGACCTGCCGGCATTGGCACAGCCATCTTTGCCTTGCTGGTGGGTCCGTCTGTGCAATGGGGTTTTAAAATTTTCAATGTTCAGCCGCATAAGCCCATTGCGCCAGAGGTGGAAGCAGGCGTGGAAGGCGGGGTAGAGTAAATGTGGATTTACCTCATTCAAGGCGTTGGCTATGGGCTTGCTGCCGCATCCCAGCCCGGTCCGCTTCAAACGTATCTTGTCACTCAGGCGGTTACGCGGGGCTGGCGGCGCACCCTGCCCGCTGTGTTTGCCCCGCTATTAAGTGACGGACCAATTATTGCGCTCTGCCTATTGGCGTTGAGTCAGATACCGCCGTGGGTGGAAAAAATTTTGTACACGGCGGGCGGCTTGTTTGTTTTATACCTTGCCTGGGGTACATTCAAATTGTGGCAGAATTTTGAAACGCAAACCCCGCTGTCTCCATCTGTTGGCGGGCAGAACATCTTTAAAGCCGCGCTAACCAACATCCTTAACCCCAACCCTTATTTTTTTTGGATGCTGGTCACGGGTCCTATTTTGATCAAAGCCTGGCGCGCCGACCCGCTCAACGGCGTTGGGTTTTTAGCAGGCTTTTATCTAACCCTCATTGGCAGCCTGGCTGCAATCACCCTTGTTTTTGGGCTGGCATCCCGCTTGGGCGGAAAATTCAACCGCCTGTTGCTGGGCGCTTCTGCGCTTGCTTTGCTGTGCTTTGGGCTGTATCAATTATGGCAGGGCGTGGTAAGCGGGTAAATAGGTGAAATTCCCCTTTTTTGGTTTTTGAGAAGTTACAATAAAATGCCATAAAAAAGGCTTTGAGATTCACTCAAAGCCTTTTTGCTTTTATACGACGCTTTCTGCCACAGACTTGCCGTACCCCATCAGCGCTTTGACCATCTCTTGTGTTCTGCCTTCGGCGTAGACCCGCAAGACTGGCTCTGTGCCAGACGGGCGAATGAGCAGCCATGAGTCATCCGCCATAATATATTTCACGCCGTCTCGCTGGCTAATTTCTTCCACCTTTTGCCCGCCAATTTCACTTGGCGCTTTTTGGGTTAAAAATTCGGTCATCTCGGCTTTGGCAACCGGGCGGATCAGGCGTAAATCTACCCGCTCGTAGAGGGCGGGACCTACATCTTCAAGCAAGTTATTTACCATGTCGTGCAGTGACTTGTGCGCGGCGGCGATCATTTCCACAAGCAGCAAGCCCATAATGGGTCCATCGCCTTCGGGAATATGCCCCTTGAACGAAATTCCACCCGACTCTTCCCCGCCAATGAGCACGTCTTCCTTCATCATATAATCTGCAATGTGATTAAACCCCACGGGCGTTTCGTACAACTTTAACCCGTAGCGTTTTGCCAGGCGGTCTATCATGCGCGTGGTGGAAACCGTGCGGACGACTGCGCCTGTCCAGCCCCGTTTTTCCACCAAATATTTTAACGCCAGCGCCATAATTTTGTGCGGGTCTACAAAACTCCCGCGTTCATCCATTGCGCCAATGCGGTCTGCGTCTCCATCGGTGACTACGCCAAAGTTGCCCATGCCCGAACTGACTGCGCTGGCAAGCGGACCCAAATACTTGGCAATGGGTTCGGGGTGAACTCCGCCAAAGCCAGGGTTCATCTCGCCGCGAATTTCGGCAATTTCGCAGCCTGTGCCTTGCAAAAAGGACTTGATCACGCCGCGCCCAGAGCCATACATTGCATCCACCACAAACCGCTGCGGGTTGTCGGCGATGATCTCGGTGTTGATTAAGGTATGCAGGTGTTCAAAGTAGGACGGCAGTGGATTAAATTTTTGAATCAACCCTGCATTGCGCGCCTTGTTAAAATCCATCAAGTTGGGACCACGCGCCTGTTCTTCATTGTCGTTAATGTAAACTTCCACGCGGCGGCACTGCTCCGACAGTGCCGACCCGCCAAATGCGCCTTTTAATTTTAAGCCGTTGTAGCGCGGCGCATTGTGCGAGGCGGTAATCATAATTCCCGCAATGGCGGCATTGTGTTTTACGGCAAATGAAATGGCAGGCGTTGGAGAATCAGACTGCGCCAACAGCACGCTGAACCCGTTGGCGGCAAGCACACGCGCCACTTCGCCCGCAAAACGGTCTGAAAGGAAGCGCGTATCATAGCCGACCACAATCTTGTTTTTATCGGGCAGCCTGCCGCCGTTACCCACAGCGCTGCTTTGCTTGTCCCAATGGTCGGATGCTACGGCATCGGCAATGGCTTGCGCCACAATCCGAAGGTTGTCAAATGTAAAACTGTCCGAAATTACGGCGCGCCAGCCGTCTGTGCCGAAATGAATAGGCATGGTTTCCTCCAAAAGAAGTTGATGGGTGATGCTTTGGGTTGATTTTTTTTGATCGCGCCGCCTGTGAAAATATTTTTCTTTACAAGCGGGGTGAACCATCCGCCTGTATAAAATAGACCCTAAAGGAGGAAACCTTTAGGGTCTTATCCTGCGGCGTTGCTTTGATTCCGTTTTTTATTTTTAGGGCGTTGCGCTTGGGCTAAAATTTGGCTCTGGGGTGGCGTAGCCCACCACAGATTCCAGCAGCCAGCCTTCCACGCGCTGCCCGTTGCGGGTGACAACAATGTGCAGCCAGTCTACCCCGTTCACCTGTTTAAAGTCGGGGTAAATATCTACAAGAGTTCCGTTATCCAGCGTCATTAAATATTTTCCATTGGGCGTTTGCCGCAAGTTTGCGCCGCCGCCTTCGGTGGCGCTAATTTTGCCGGAAATAAATATCGGCTCGACGGTTAAGGTAATGGTGGAACTTGCCGTGGCTGGAACTGTGGCGCTTGGCGTAGCCGGGGTTGGGCTTTGAGAATTTGTGGCGGTCACGCTTGGCGTGCTGCTTTCTGTGGCGGTGAAGGTGATGCTGGGAGTGAGTGTGATGCTGGCGGTGGCAGTCACCGTCACTGTGCCTGTGGTTGGTGAGGGGCTGGGGCTGCTCTTTTTTACAAGGGTTGCGCTGGGTGGCAAGGACGGTGTTGCGCTGGGCGTGGGAGTTTGCGTGAGGGTTTGTGTTGCGCTGGGGGTTGCGCTGGGCGCGCCGACTGCCGCCGCTGAGGGCAAGCCCGAACCCATAAAAATGATCAAAATGCCCACAAAGAGCAGCAGGCTGATGCCGCTAAAAATAATGCCCTGGGCGGTGGGACGCAATTTTAAGGCGAAGAGTGTTAGCAAGCCGAGCATACTTGCCAACGCAAAGTGGACGATAAAAACGAAAATGCCTTGCGGGAAGATGCCAGGCACGCCAGAGCCAAGACCAAATCCGCCGGCGTTAATGGGTAAATAAAATGCGTAGGCAATGACCACGCTGGGCAGAAACGGTTTATTTTCTGAATAGACAAAGGATGCCACTAAAGTTATCGCGCCGACTGCCAGCACTCCCAGCGTTGGAATCCAGAGCCGCGCATGAATGAAAACATTGGTCAGCGTAATCGGCAGAAAGAGCCGCGCCGCGAAGCCTGTTAGCAAGCCGCCTGCAAAAACAATGACTGCGCTTACGAACAATGCCATCAGCGTTTCAGAAAGAAACCGCCCCGAACCAGTTAGCAGGGCAAGCAAAATTCCCACCCAGGGTGTCATAAGCGGGGTGATTAAAATGCCAAGCAGCAGCACGGCTTGAGAATCAAGCAGGAAGCCCAATCCAATGATTGCCCCGCAGACCAGCGAAAAGACAAATAATTCAACCGATGGATAGGCGCGGCGCGAAAGACTATAAATCAGCGCGGCTTGTCCTTCTGCATCGGCGGGGAACATCTCGCGGCGGTTGGCGCGGCGGCGGCGTCCGCGCTGGGCGGCGGCGTCTCGTTTTGGCTGTGAAATCGGTTCGGGCAGGGGTTCGGTAGGGATAATGGGGGTGTCGGAAAATGACATGGGATTTTTCTATTTCGGTTTTTAAGTTCGGAAGCGATATTTTTAAAAGCCCAAACGGGTGGGCGGCGGCGCTTTTTTACTTTCTCAACGTGGCAATGATTCGCAAAGGCTTTTCAAACAAATTCAGGGCAGAGAGAATATCGGGTGCAATCAAATCGGCGGCGAGCAGGGTTTCTTTGGCTGCGCCCTCAACCGACATGACACAAATGCCGAGGCGGGCGGCGGCGAGCATTTGCGCATCATTTGCGCCCTGACCAACGGCTGCTACTTTATCACTGCCCAACTTGCGGACATATTCCGCTTTTTGTTCTGTTTCTCCGCCGGGCGCAATGCGCACAGCCGTTAAACCCACCTGCGCATCTATGGCGGCTTGCCTGCCATGTGTATCGGCGGTGAGCAGGTGAATGATTAATTCACCGCGCAGTGTTGCAATTCTTTCTGCCACGCCATGCAGGAGGATGCCGTCAGTTGCCAGTGTGCCATTTACATCCATCACAAGATGTTCAATTTCGTACTCGCCGCGTCCGGGAATATTAAACTTAATCATGGCTGTCCATTATACAAGGGATGAATGCAGATTGGGAGGTGTGAAGCGGCAATTCTCA
>DYML01000179.1:4033-7034 GCA_020721605.1 Anaerolinea thermophila | reverse complement strand
TTATCCATGTGCCATGCGTCAAACGACAGGCGATGTCTGCCTACGAGCCGCGCTCCATCAAGGGCACGGGCATCACCTATGCCACCACTCCACAGGGCGCGGATCACACCTGCGGGTTGACCATCCGCGCGCAGGTCAATCACCTCGACCCGAATCAGCAAAGGGATGCTTCGCGCAACGCCCAGTTGAACATGGCAGGCTATGACACGATTGGCGCGTGTATCTTCGCGGGCTTCGGTTATGCAGCCACGCCCGACAGCGTGGTGAAACGCTTGCTCAAAGCGCGTTATGGCTGGGATGACCTGCCCGATAATATTTTGCAGGAACTCGGCAGGCAGACCATCAAGATGGAACGCGAGTTCAACAAACGCGCAGGTTTCACCGCCAAAGACGACCGCATTCCCGAATGGATGACCAAAGAGCCTATCCCCGAAAACGGCTCGGTCTTTGATGTGAGCAACGAAGTGCTGGATCATATTTTTGACGGAATTGAATAAAACAAAAAACCTCCGAGTTCTTCAAGAACTCGGAGGTTTGCTTTTGAGCCACCTGTGGGATACGAACCCACGACCTGATAATTACGAATTATCTGCTCTACCAGCTGAGCTAAGGTGGCTTGGTTTTTACAGCGGCGGGGATTATAAAGGAAACCAACTAAACTCGCAAGTTTTTTGTGTTACACGTTGTCTGTGCATCGGGAGACCTCAAAACCATGCTTCGAATTGCCATGCTTTCTTATCACACCTGCCCGCTGGCAACCTTGGGCGGCAAAGACACCGGCGGAATGAACGTCTACGTCCGCGACCTGACGCGCGAGTTGGGTCACTTGGGCATTCATGTAGATGTCTTCACCCGCTCACAAGATGAGCATGTGCCGCATATTGTTCACGAGTTGGGGTTTGGCAACCGCGTAGTGCATGTGCCAGCAGGACCCGAAACCCCCAAAGCCAAAAAAGAACTTGCCAATTTCATCCCCGAATTTGCCGAGGGCATTAAACAATTTGCGGCTGAAAAAGGAATCACCTACGATGTGATCCACAGCCATTATTGGATGTCTGGGCTGGCGGCGGAAATTCTCAGCGACGCTTGGGGCGGCACGCCCATCGTTCACATGTTTCACACGTTGGGCGAGATGAAGAATCGCGTGGCGCGCTCGGAGAGTGAACGCGCAGGTGAGGATCGGCTTAAGGGCGAAAGACAGGTTCTGAGCCGCGCAGATCGCATCGTAGTCGCTACCCTGGCAGAGCAGACTCAACTCCGCTTTTTGTATCGTGCCGCCGATCAAAAAATGGTCACCATCCCACCGGGGGTGGATACCTCTCATTTTTATCCCATCCCAGCCGATGAAGCGAAACAATTTATTGGATTGAAACCCGAAGACCGCATGATTCTTTTTGTGGGGCGTATCGAACCCTTAAAAGGCGTGGACACCCTAATTCACGCCATGTCTTGTTTACACTTGCAGGAATTGCACCGCCCGGTTCACCTGGCAATTATCGGCGGTGAGCCAGATGCCCTGCCCGAAAATATGACCGATGAAATGTCGCGCTTGCAAAACCTGTGCGATGATTTGTGCGTGGGCGGCATGGTTCTCTTTCTTGGCAAGCGCGGACAAGACACTCTGCCTTATTATTATTCAGCCGCCGAACTGCTGGTTATGCCCTCTCTCTACGAGTCCTTTGGCATGGTGGCGCTGGAGGCAATGGCTTGCGGCACGCCCGTCATCGCCTCGGAAGTGGGCGGGCTTGGCTATCTGGTGCAAGACGGCGTGACGGGGTACACAATTCCCGACAGCGACCCCGAAGCCTTGTGCGACAAATTATCTCGTTTGTTGGGGGATGCAAAACTGCGCGAAACGATGGGGCTGGGCGCCGCGCAATATGCCTTGGACTACGCCTGGGGAAACATCGCCGCGCAGATGATTGCGGTGTATCAGGCGGTATTGAAAAATAGGTCAATGCGCTGATCTTTGCGGCGGGCAAATGAAAAATTACTTCATCAACTTATTAAATAATTCCACAATATGCGGGTCAAAATGTTTGCCAGATTCGCTGTTGATGTATTTTAGCGTGTCCTCTTTGCTCCAGGCAGGGCGGTAAGGGCGGTCAGAGGTCAGGGCATCCCACACATCTACAATTGCAAATATCCGCGCCGTTAGAGGAATCTCTTCCCCTTTCAAGCCGCGTGGATAGCCTGTGCCGTCCCATTTTTCATGGTGGCAATAGGGAATATCTAATGCGGGGCGCAAATATTCAATGGGGTAGATCATTTCGTAGGCGTATTGGGGATGTTTTTGCATGATCTCCCATTCTTCTTTGGTTAATGTATCGGCTTTGAGCAAAATGGCATCTGGAACACCTAGTTTGCCAATATCGTGCAACAGTGCGCCGCGCCGAACAAAGACCAGTTCTTCATTGCTAATGCCCTCAAGCCGCGCAAGTTGTTCTGACAAAATGGTCACGCGCTGGGTGTGACCCTCGGTTTCCTTGTCGCGCAAGTCCATGGCGCGCGACCATCCTTCAATTGTGGCATCATAGGCAGATAGCAATTGCAAGTGCGCCTGCTCAATATTATTGCGGTCGTCTAGTAATTTGCGGTAGCGGTTCAGGCGTGTAATTCCAATGAGGCGCGCGCGCAGTTCGTACCGATCGTAGGGTTTGCTGATGTAATCATCTGCTCCGGCTTCCAGACCGTCTAGCAGAGATTTTCTGTCATCCAGCGCGGTTAGCATGATGATGGGAATTTCAGCAAGTATGGGGTTGTTTCTAATGCGGCGGCATACTTCAAACCCGTCCATGTCGGGCATCATCACGTCCAATAGAATTACATCGGGTAAAAACTGGTGGGCTTTTTCAAGCGCCTGAGACCCGTTTTCTGCCATTTCGAGTATATAGCCCTGCCCCTCTAAAATGGATTCCAACGTTTGCCTGCCTGCGGGGTCATCATCTACAATTAAAACTATACTGGACATTGGCTCTCTCCTTGTATCTGCTTGTATTTT
>DYML01000179.1:2295-3933 GCA_020721605.1 Anaerolinea thermophila | reverse complement strand
TTTTAAAAGATATTATCTCAATATTTCGGGCTAAATAGGTGATTGTCACCTTTGCTGTTTTTGTATTTAAAGACCCGGTTGCGGAGATAAGTAGCGCTCGATCACTTTTATCAGGTCTGGTAGTTGAATGGGCTTGCTAAGGTGGTCGTTCATTCCCGCTTCAATACAATTCTGGCGATCGTTCGGCATTGCCAGCGCAGTCAGCCCAATAATGGTTATATCTTTGAGCGACGGATCAGCGCGGATCTGTTTTGTGGCATCCAGCCCATTCATCACCGGCATCATTACATCCATCAGAATAATGTGCGGGTGTTCCTGTTTGGCGAGCAAAACCGCCTGGCTGCCATTGTGCGCGATTTCTGTTTTGTACCCTTTGTGTTGTAAATAATCACTGATGAGCTGCGCGGCGACCTCTGTGTCGTCTACCACCAGAATTTTAACGGCATGTTTGTCGTGCGGTAGTTTGGGTTGGTCTGCTGGCTGGCTGGGGTTATCTTTTAAATTTTGGACAGGGCTTATTGTTTGCCCGCTCTGTGTGGCAGCGCGCCAGGGCAGGCTAATGATAAACCGACTGCCTACTTTTAATTCACTTGTTAAATCAACATGCCCGCCATGCAGACGAATCATTTGCGCCACCAGCGCAAGCCCCAAGCCTGTGCCAGAAAATTCACGCGCCAGGCTGGCGTTTAATTGTACGAAGGGTTTAAAAAGAAGTTTTGCATCTTCCTGGTTAATGCCGATTCCTTCATCCCAAACGGTGAAAGTCACTTTGTTTGTTTGTTCATTGCCGTTTACTTCCAGTCCAATCTTTTTTCCTTGCGGGGTAAATTTGACTGCATTCCCCAGCAGGTTCACCAGCGATTGTTTTAATCGCCGTTCATCGCCCAGAATAATGGTTACATTTTTATCCAGTTTGAAGGAAACATTTAATGATTTCTTTTGCGCCAGTTCTTTAATCATCCGCAGGCTGGATTCGCAAAGTTTTTGAACCAAAACGGGTTGAATATTTAGTTCCATCTTGTCGGCTTCAATTTTAGACAGGTCAAGGATGTCGTTAATCAATTCCAGCAGATGATGTCCGCTTTCATTGATAACGCGCACATATTTAATCTGTTTTTGGTTGAGTTCCCCTGCTATTTGTTCTTCCAGGCTTTCAGAAATGCCTAAAATGGCGTTGAGCGGGGTGCGCAGTTCGTGGCTCATGGTGGAGAGAAATTCATCTTTGGTGCGCAGGGCGCGTTCCATTTCCAAATTGGCGAGGCGCAGGGTTTCTTCTGCCTGATTGTAGATGGTGATGTCTTGATTTGCTCCAATCATTCGCTCTGGCATTCCTGAAGCATCACGAACAATAACGCCGCTGGATTTGATGTGATGAATGCTGTTGTTGGGCCAGATCACACGAAATTGAGTATTGTAGGGCAGGTTGTTTTTTTGGGCTTTTTCCATTAATTCTAATTGTTTCGGCAGGTCTTCCGGGTGAATACTTTTGTGCCATGTTTTGGGGCAGGCAATACTGCTGTCTTTGGAAAGCCCGTACATGGCAAAGAGTTTATCATCCCAAAAATCTTTATTTTGTTTAATGTCTAGTTCCCAAATACCAATGCCGGCGGTTTTTACTGCCAACTCCAGCCGTTGCCG
>DYML01000179.1:0-2195 GCA_020721605.1 Anaerolinea thermophila | reverse complement strand
GCACATCGTTGCATAAGATGATTTTGGATTGTTGGAGCGCCCAGCCGCTTAATCCTTCGCCAAGTTTGGTAATGATTCGGCTGAAGCGCGCTTCAACCGAAAGTTTGTCTTCCGAGCCCCGTTTGTCAAATGCTATTAATTCCAGGCTTTGGTCTTCACGAAGCAGGCGTAACGTGGTGTGATTCCAGTTTAATTTTTCGCCCAGCAACTTAATGATCATTTGGGCAATATCTTTTGGGTTTAGCAATTGGCTGAAAGCCAGACCACTTTCGTACAGTAATTCCAGCGCGGTAATTCTCTTGCGGATGTTCTCTTCGGCTTTTTTGCGCTCGGTGATGTCTATGAATGTGACGTTTACCTGCTCAATTTGCCCTGCATGATTATAGGTTGCATGGCTGTTGCATTGTACCCAGGTCGGCTCTGTGCGGTCGGTTCGTATAATTCCCAAAATTTGATTTGCGCGCGGCTGATTGGTAAACTGCGCCTGGTAGGCAGGGTACTCCTCTGGCAGCATTGGCGTTCCATCTTCCCGAATGAAATGCCAGATAGGATTGCTTATTGTTTTGGCAAGCATTTCAGATTCAGATAGCCCCAGCAGTTCAGACGCTTTTGGATTGGAAAAGAGGATTCCTAAATCTTTGCTGTGTACCACCACGCCAACCTGGATGTTTTCCACCAAAGCGCGGTATTTAGATTCACTGATTTGCAATGCCTGTTCTGCCCGCTGGCGCTCCAGGTTTTCCTGCCTGGCATTTTCATATAACCGCGCGTTACTAAGCGCAATGGCGGCTTGCGCGCTAAGCCCGTTTAGAATTTCCAGGTCGTCTTCGGTATAGGCATTAACTTGGTTGCTGAAAACTTGAATGATGCCAAACACTTCGCCTTTCACCAGCAGCGGCGCAATCAATGTGGAGCGTGGATGATCTTGCGGCAATTCATTCGGCGCGTGGTTTTCATCTTTTACCTGACTCGCGCCTCTTGTTCCCTCTTGCAGTGTTTGCAAATCGCTGACATATATGGCTTGCTTTGAGCGAATGACCTGGCTTTGCGCATCTCCGCTTTCTTTCTCCAACAGCACGGCTTCACAGTCTGAAACGTCCACTGGCTGCCCGTTCTGCCAGCCGCTGCTGCGTGTGATTAGATTGCCGATTGGGTCAAAGGATGAGATGTACAGTCTATCGCACGGCATTAATTGTGAAATACTGTCGTGAATTACATTGGATACAGACTGCGAATCAAGCGAGAGGTTAAGGTGGAGCGTGGCTTTGTTGATTAATCTTATTTGTTGAGTGCGTTGTAATAATTTTTGTTCGGAATATTTGCGCTCGGTAATATCCTGGGTGGTGCCGCTGGCAAAAATTGCGCGGCGCTTTCCATCTTGTTCTTCAAAGTGGTATCGCGCATGAACGACCAGCCAGTGAATGGTTTGATCTCGGTAAATAATGCGGTATTCACTTGATACTCTGCCATCGAAACTTGATTTTAATACGTCTAAAATTTGGGCTTGTACGCGCGGCGCATCATTCGGGTGTATGCGGTTAAAAATCATTTTCACATCGGGGTAAATTTGATCCTGGTCGTAGTGTTGGCGGGCGCGCTCATCAAGATGAAAAATTTGGGTATTTAGATTTTCATACCATGTGCCAAGTTGGGCAGCGTCGTGCGCCATGCGTGACCGCTCTTCACTTTCGCGCAGTTTTTCATCTGTTTTTTTACGCTCGGTAATGTCTCGAAAATTGACGACAATGGCTTCCACACTTGGTTCTGCCTGTAGGTTGGTAAAGATTCCCTCAAGCCAAAGCCAGGTTCCGTTTGCCTGCTTCATACGATATTGCAGGGTGCGCACTTTGAGCGGTTTTTGGATGATGTCTTGCAGGGTTTGCAGGACCATCGTTAAGTCTTCAGGGTGAACTCCTTCGGCGGGTTCGCTGTTGAGGATTTCTTCCATGGTGTAATTAAAAATTTTAGCGCTTGATGGGCTGGCGTATTTATATTTTCCATCCATGCCGATCAGGATTATGCCGTCGGGGGCGTGTTCAATCAGCGAGCGGAAGCGTCTCTCGGCTTGCATTGCCTTTTCTTCTGCCTGTTTGCGCTCGGTGATGTTTAGCACGCTGCCGAGAAAATAACTGGGGTTTCCTTGCTCGTCTCGCACCAGGTTGGCATCTACAATGCCGTATAAACTGTGACCCTCT
>DYML01000017.1 GCA_020721605.1 Anaerolinea thermophila | reverse complement strand
GTTGGCGGGCTGGTACAGCAGCCATCCGAGCGGCACGCCTGCTGTGGGAACAGAAGATACGTTTGTGTTCGGCAACGGTCACACACCCAACACCGATAGCGACGACAACGGCATTGATAAACTCAAGCCGGAAAATGACGGAATCACCAGCGGCATGGTGGAATTGAGCCGCGTGGTTGGCGAAGAAGAAGTGACGGGCGAGACTCACCTCAGCCTCAACCCCGCCGATGGTCCGCTTTTCATCGGCACTCACGGCGAAATAGACACTTCCAGCAACATGACGATTGACTTCGGCTTCGTGCCACCCATGAGCCTCGGCAACCGCGTCTGGATTGACGACGGCGCAGACGGCGCAAATATCGTTTTCAGCCAATTCAACAACGGCATCATGGACGGCACGGAATTGGGCAAAGCCGGCGTGACCGTTGAACTTTGGCTGGATGACGGCAACGGCACATTTGGCGCGGAAGATACGCCGATGTACACCGACCTCACCGACGCTACGGGCTACTACCTCTTTGAGCGCCTGCAAAGCGGCAGAAATTACTTCGTCCGCATCCCCAATACAGATTTCAACAACACGGGCGACCCGCTCTACCAATACCTCAGCAGTTTCGATGGAACGGTCTCCCCGCCCGCCGATGACAACGCAGACAAAGACGACAACGGCTTGGATAACGGCAACGTCCCCGCGACCAACGGCGTCACCAGCCCGTTGATCGCCATGCTCTACAATACCGAATCCATCGCCGAAACTGACTTCGGCGGCGATGGTCACGGCACGCTTGGGCAGACCAACATCAACAGCAACCTGGCAGTGGATTTTGGTTTTGTCTATCCGCCGCGCAGTTTGGGCAACCACGTCTGGTACGACCCGAACAACAACGGGCAAATTAACGCAGGCGACGACTTCGACAGCGGCACCGCTGGCGACCAGCCCGGCATTCCGAATGTGTTGGTCAGCCTTTACCGCGATGAGGACGCCACAGTCGGAACGCCTGACGGCGCAGCCCTCGCCGCCGACACCACCGACGCCAACGGCTACTATCTCTTTGAAAACCTGCCCGCCGGAAAATACCTGGTCGGCATAGACCGCGTCAACTTTGCGAGCGGCGCGCTGGTTGAATACGCCAGCAGCACGGGCAACGTGGACAACGCCGCAAACAACACCGACAGCCGCGACAACGGCATAGACCGCATTTTGCCCGCCGACGCAACCGCCTCGCCCTATGGCATTCTCTCCACCAACATTGACCTTTCAGCCACGCCATTGAGCGGGATTCCCACTTTGGAAACCGACCTGAGCGGAAACGCCTTGGACGGTGCGCCGGGCTATCGCGGCAACTACGGCGAACTGGACGCCAACAGCGACCTGACGATTGACTTCGGCTTCTTCAAGCCCATGAGCATTGGCAACCGCGTCTTCAAAGACAACGGCGCGGGCGCACATCTCAACAACGGCATCATGGACGCGGACGAATTGCCCATCGAGAACATTCAGGTGCAACTCTGGCGCGAGACCAACAGCGTGGCAGGCTTGCAGACCACTGGCGCGACTCCCGACTTGCGCGCGCTCTACGACGGCACAAACCCATACACCGACATCACCGACGCGGGCGGCTACTACCTCTTCGACAAGCTGCCAGCGGGCAATTACTACGTTTACCTCCCCGCCAGCAACTTTACAGGCACGGGCAAATTGGTCGGTTGGTACAGCAGCACGACCACCGGCGCGGAAGATAGCGGTGTAGCGGGCAACACCTACACGCCAAACACCGACCGTGACGACAACGGCGTGGACAACCTGCACCCCGACCAGAACGGCATCACCAGCGGGTTGCTTAAACTGGAGCAGGACAACGAGCCGCCATCGGAAGCCGAACTCAGCGGCGAACTAAACCCTGCCAACGGCACCGAAGACGATTTCAGTCCCACCGGATGGGATGGACCCTACACCGCAGCCCCGCTTGACGGCTCTCGCGGACGCTGGAACGAAAGCGACGACAACAGCAACCTGACGGTGGACTTCGGCTTCATCCCGCCGCTCAGCCTCGGCAACCGCGTCTGGTTCGACAGCGGCATTAACGGCGCAAGCACGGTCTTCAGCCAGTACGATAACGGCATCATGGACGGCACGGAAATTGGCATTGCGGACGTGACCGTCAGCCTCTACTTCGACGCCAATAACAACGGCGTGATTGATAACGCCACTGTTTTAGTAGACGGCGTGGCGGAAACCGTCCCGTACCGCACCGACATCACCGACGCGATCACAACGCCAGGCACGGGCGGCTACTACCTCTTCGACGGTCTGCCGCTCGGACGGTACTTCGTGGAAGTAGACGCAGGCAACTTTGGCGTGGGCAAGCCGTTAGTCAACTACCGCAGCAGCACAGACAAACCCGCCTTTGATAACGAAACCACCGACCTCAACGACAACGGCATTGACGACTCTGCCTACCTGACGAATGGCATCATCAGCAGGGAGTTCGTCCTGAATTACGCAGGCGAACCAACCTCGGAAACCCAAATCAGCAGCGACCTCGGCACAACGCTTGGCTTCAACCCCACCGCAGATGACGGTCTTGCGGGTATAGGTCGTTTTGGCGAAGTCGATTCCAGCAGCAACCTGACCGCAGACTTCGGCTTCGTCCTCCCGCACAGCATCGGCAACCGCGTCTGGCGCGATTCCGACAACAGCGGCACGATCAACGCCCCCGATAACGCCGCCCCCGGCATTGCGGGCGTGACCATCAATCTCTACAACGGCGTAGACACAAACACAGACGGCATCCCCGACGACCTGCTAACCGTCCTGCGCTCCGACATCACCGACGCCAACGGCTTCTACCTCTTCGACAACCTGCCTGCGGGCAACTTCATCGTCGGCATCCCCGGCATCGCCGCCAACTTTGACCCAGGCGCGCCGCTGGAGGCTTTGCGTAGCAGCACCGGCGCGGGCGCAATTCCACCAGCCGATTACACCAATCCGCTCGAAACAACGGCGGACAGGCAAGACCACGGCATTGACCAAGTCTTGCCGGACAAAGCGGTCTATAGCGCAATTATCCCGCTGGCGGCAGATGAAATCAGCGGCGAAACCGACCTGAGCGGAAACGCCCTGGACGGCGCAAACTATCGCGGCACACACGGCGAACTGGACGCCAACAGCGACCTGACGGTGGACTTCGGCTTCTTCGGCGGCACAGATGTCCCCTTCAGCATCGGCAACTTTGTCTGGAAGGATGACGGCGCAAACAGCGGCATCATCAACAACGGTATTTTTGAAGACGGCAAAGAAATCGGCGCGGCGGGCGTGCTGGTCAATTTGTACCGAGACGGCGACCTGAGCGGAACCCCCGACGCAGATGAATTGATTCGCACCGACACCACCGACCTCAACGGCTTCTACCTCTTCGACAACCTCGACCCCGGCAGATATTATGTTCAGGTGGATAAAACCAACTTCCAGGCGGGCGGCGTGTTGGCGGGCTGGTACAGCAGCCATCCGAGCGGAACGCCTGCTGTGGGAACAGAATCTACGTTTGTGTTCGGCAACGATGATCTAATCAACGGTCACACGCCCAACACCGATAGCGACGACAACGGCATAGACAAACTGAAACCGGAAGTAGACGGAATCACCAGCGGCATGGTGGAATTGAGCCGCGCAGTTGGCGAAGAGGAAGTGACAGGCGAGACTCACCTCAGCAACAACGCTCTGGACGGCGCGCCAAACTATCGCGGCAATTACGGCGAAAGCGACGAGTCCAGCAACCTGACGATTGACTTCGGCTTCGTGCCGCCGATGAGCCTCGGCAACCGTGTCTGGATTGACGACGGCGCAGGCGAGCCGACCTTCCGCGCCGGCTACAACAACGGCATCATGGACGGCACGGAATTAGGCAAAGCCGGCGTGACCGTTGAACTCTGGCTCGATGACGGCAACGGCACATTTGGCGCGGAAGATACGCCGATGTACACCGACCTCACCGACGCTACGGGCTACTACCTCTTTGAGCGCCTGCAAAGCGGCAGAAATTACTTCGTCCGCATCCCCAATACAGATTTCAACAACACGGGCGACCCGCTCTACCAATACCTCAGCAGTTTCGATGGAACGGTCTCCCCGCCCGCCGATGACAACGCAGACAAAGACGACAACGGCTTGGATAACGGCAACGTCCCCGCGACCAACGGCGTCACCAGCCCGTTGATCGCCATGCTCTACAATACCGAATCCATCGCCGAAACCGACCTGAGCAGTGATGGTCACGGCACGCTTGGGCAGACCAACATCAACAGCAACCTGGCGGTGGACTTCGGCTTCGTGCTGCCGCCGCGCAGCGTGGGCAACCTGCTTTGGTTCGACAACGACAACGACCTCGTCCGCGATGGCGGCGAACCGGCTGTCGAAGGCGCGCTGGTCAGGCTCTACCGTGACAGCCTCGGCGACGGCATCCCCGATGACCTCGGCGTCATTGGCGATAATACAGACAACTGGCTTGCGTGGGACGAGACCGATGCCGACGGCTTCTACCTCTTCGACAACCTGCCTCCCAACCGTTACCTGGTGGCGGTGGATAGCGACAACTTCAACGCGGTAGGAACCTACAACGCGCTGGTCGAATACGCCAGCAGCGTAGGCAGAACAACCACACCAGACAACCGCGACAATGGCATTGACCGCATCCTGCCCGGTGACGCTGCCGCTTCGCCCTATGGCATCCTCACGGTCACGATAGATTTACTCGTCACAACCGCTTCGCCCACACTAGAATCCCCGGTCAGCGCCGATACAGGCAGCGTGGCGGGCTTCAATTTCACCGAAGACGACGGCACGAACTCACGCGGACGCTACGGCGAAACCGATGCCGCCAGCAACCTGCGGATTGACTTCGGCTTCTACAAATTGATGAGCATCGGCAATCGCGTCTTCTACGACAACGGCGCGGCGGTGGGACATCTCAACAACGGCATCATGGATGCGGACGAGCTGCCGATTGCCAATATTCAAGTGGAACTCTGGCGCGAGACCAACAGTGTGTCGGGCTTGCAGACCACTGGCACGCCCGACTTGCGGGCATTCTACACCGGCACAAGCCCATACACCGACCTGACCGATGCAGGCGGCTATTACCTCTTCGACCACCTTGTCCCGGGCAACTACTACGTTTACCTGCCCGCCGCCAACTTTACAGGCACAGCGCCGTTGGTCGGTTGGTACAGCAGTTCGCCCCCCTCTGGCGATGACAATATAGATGTAAACGACAACGGCATCAACAACGCCCACCCTGAATTGAACGGCATCGCCAGCGAAATGATTAACCTGGCACAGGACGCCGAAGTTGCCACCGAAACCCAACTCAGCACCGACACGACCAACCCCAACGACGCCACCAGCGATGATTTCAGCCCGACCCGCTGGGACGGTCTTGAATCGCGCGGACGCTGGAACGAAAGCAACGACAACAGCAACCTGACGGTGGACTTCGGCTTCATCCCGCCGCTCAGCCTCGGCAACCGCGTCTGGCTCGATGACGGCAGCGCCTCCACAACAGGACTGGTCATTGGTCAATTCAACAACCGCCTGATGGATGGCGATGAAATCGGCATTGCGGGCGTAGATGTCAGCCTGTACTTCGATGCCGACGGAGATACCTTCATCACTGGCGCGGAAGCGACCACCCCCTTCCGCACCGACACCACTGACTCCACTGGTTACTACCTCTTCGACGGTCTGCCCCTCGGACTCTTCTATGTGGAAGTGGACGCCGCCAACTTTGGCGCGACCCACCCGCTCGAAAACCTGGTCACCAGCACGGGCGTCTTCGACACCGATAACGCCGACATCAACGACAACGGGCAAGACAGCGCCACCTACCTCGTGGACGGCATCCGCAGCATGGACTTTGACCTTGGCTACGGCGGCGAACCGCTCACCACAGCCCCCATCGTTGAAACTGACTTGCCCAGCGACATACCCGCATACGGACCAGATAACTGGGGTCGCTACGGCGAATCGGACTCCAGCAGCAACCTGACCGCAGACTTCGGCTTCATGTCGCCGCGCAGTTTGGGCAACCGCGTCTGGTTCGACCCGAACAACGACGGTCTAATCAACGCGGGCGACGACTTCGACAGCGGAACCGTCGGCGACCAGCCGGGCATTCCGGGCGTGACGGTCAGCCTCTACCTCGACAGCGACGGAGACGGCGCTCCCGATTCCGCCACCCCCATTTTGACCGACACCACCGACGCCAACGGCTTCTACCTCTTCAGCAACTTCCCCGCTGGCAAATACGTCGTCGGCGTGGACTTGACCAACTTCAGCGGCACATTGCTGGATATGACCAGCAGCGTGGATACCCTTGCTCCGCTGGACGCCGACCCCGACAAAGACGATCACGGCAAAGACCAACTCGCCCCCATCGGTGTCTACGGCATCCTCAGCCCCAGCATTAACCTGACCACCCCGCCCAGCGAAGTCACCGGCGAAACCGACCTGAGCGGAAACGCCGCAGACGGCAACTTGGGCGAATATCGCGGCACGCACAACGAAACGGATTTGGAAAGCGACCTGACGGTGGACTTTGGCTTCTATTACCCGTTCAGCATCGGCAACCGCGTCTGGCGCGATGACGGCGCGGGCGGAACAGAAATCAACATCAACAACGGTTTGATGGACGCCAGCGAACTGCCCATCTCCGGCGTGCGCGTGGAACTCTACCGAGAATCCAACAGCACAGCGGGGCTGCAATTGACAGGCGCAACGCCAGACACCTTCATGCGCTTTGACACCACCGATACGGTCACAACCCCCGGCACGGGCGGCTTCTACCTCTTCGACGGACTGGCTCCGGACGATTACTACATTCACATCCCCGCCAGCAACTTCGACATCACCGCGCCCAGCCCGCTCTACGGTTTGTATAATAGCACGCCGACCTTCGCCACAGACGCCGACCGCGACGACAACGGCATCAACAACGCCCGCCCCGACACCAACGGCATCTCCAGCGGCATGGTCACGCTCTCCAAAGACGGCGAACCCAGCCTCGAAGAAGTCAGCGGTGACACTATCCTCACAGCGGGCAACGACCCGACTGCGGGTGACGGCGCCAACTCACGCGGACGCTACGGCGAAAGCGACGACAACAGCAACCTGAGCATTGACTTCGGCTTCGCGCCGCCCCTCAGCCTCGGCAACCGCGTCTGGTTCGACAGCGGTGCAACCCCCGGCGGCGTGATTCTCAGCCAGTTCGACGACGGCGTGATGAACACCGGCGGCAGCGAACCCGGCATCAACGGCGTGAACCTCAGCCTGTACTACGACGCCAGCGGCGACGGCGCCTTCGATGACACCAACGTCGGCGGCGTGGATGAAACCGCTCCCTACGCGCAAACCACCACCGCCAACGGCGGCTATTACCTCTTCGACAAACTGCCCGCCGGGCTTTACTACGTTGAGGTGGACGCGGGCAACTTTACGGGCGCGTTGAACGGCTACCTGACCAGCACCGGCGTCACCGACAACGAAAGCGCCGACATCAACGACAACGGGCAGGATAGCCCCACCTACCTGGCAGACGGCATTCGCAGCCTGGACTTTGAACTCAAACACCGTGACGAGCCAGAGGCTCCCGACGAAACCGACCTGAGCAGCGATGTCGCAACTTACGGAGTGGGCAACGTCGGCTTGTTTGGGCAAACAGACGGCGACAGCAACCTGACCCTCGACTTCGGCTTCATCGCCCCGCCGCGCAGCGTTGGCAACCGCCTGTGGTATGACGAAAACAACAACGGCGTGATGGACGCGCTCGAACTGCCTGTTGAAAACGCGCAGGTTAGCATTTACAGCGACAGCAACAATGACGGCGCACCCGACGGAGCAGCCCTCTACACTGACACCACCGATACCGTAACAACTCCCGGCACGGGCGGATTCTACCTCTTTGAAAACCTGCCGCCCGGACAATACCTTATCGGCGTGGACTACGTCAACTTCCAAACGGGTCAGCCGCTGGTTGGCTACGCCAGCAGCGTGATCACGGTGGACAACCTCGCCAACGACACCGACATGCGGGATAACGGCATTGACCGCATCCTGCCCGGCGACGCAACCGCCTCACCTTACGGCGTCCTCTCCGCCAGCATCAACCTTGCCCCCGACGCGCCCATCACCGAAACCGACCTGAGCGGAAATGCCCTGGACGGCGCGAACTATCGCGGCAACAACGGCGAAACCAACGAACACAGCGACCTGACGATTGACTTCGGCTTCTACCTGCCCATGAGCATCGGCAACCGCGTCTTCAAAGACAACGGCGCGGCGGCGGGACATCTCAACAACGGCATCATGGATACTGACGAGACGCCGATTGCCAACGTCCGCGTGGAACTGTACCGCGATGACGGTGACACTGGCTTTGACGGCGGCGACGCCTTTATCGGCTTCGACGTGACCAATGCGGGCGGCTACTACCTCTTCGACAACCTCAACCCCGGCAATTACTTCGTCCACATCCCGTTGGGCAACTTCACCGACTCCTTCGACCCCGATGGCGCTGGAACCCTTTATCCGCTTGCGCAAGGCGCGCTCTTCGGTTGGAATAACAGCATCCCCGTTGGAACCGAAGACCTCGGCGTGACAGGCAACACCCACACGCCCATCACTGACGCGGACGACAACGGCGTGTACGATCTCCGCCCCGACAACAACGGCATCACCAGCGGCATCGCCGTTCTGCAAATTGGACTGGAGCCGGACACCGAACTCGAACTCAGCGGTGAAACCAACCCCGGCGCCCCCGCCAACGGCAATATTGACCCCACCGGCTGGGATGGACCCATCACAGGCTCACGCGGACGCTACGGCGAAGCCAACAATAACAGCAACCTGACGCTAGACTTCGGCTTTACGCCAGTCTACTCGCTTGGCAACCTCATCTGGTATGACAACGGCACAGGCGCGGGCAGCATCGCCAACAACGGCATCCACGAAGCCAACGAACCCCTCGCCGACGGCATCCCTGTCTACCTCTACCGCGACTCGGATAACGACGGCAACCCTGACGGTGCACCCATTGCCACCACCACCGCCGCCGACGGCTACTACCGCTTCGACAACCTGCTTGCCGACAATTACATTGTGGAAATTGCCCCGCCCGGCGGCTTTGGCAGCACCGTTGATGCCAATCAAGACCCCGACACCGACGCAACCGACGACAACGACGACGGCGTGATACTCCTCACCAACGGGCGCATCCGCAGCAAGACCGTCACCTTGGGCGGAATCACCCCAGAGCCGACGCTTGAAACCAACCCTGCAACCAACCCCGAAACGGCAGATGGCGAAGCGCCCGACGCCCAATCCAACCGCACACTGGACTTCGGCTTGATTAACGCCGTCGCCCTCGGCAATGTGGTCTGGAAAGACATCGGCATGACCGCAGGTCACTACAACAACGGCATCTACGAACCCGCTGATGAAGACGGCGTGAACGGCGTCACCATCAACCTGTACTACGACGCCAACAACAACGGATTTGACGCAGCAGAACTCGCCGCCCCGTACCGCGCCACCGTCACCGCCTTCAACGCCACCGCAGGCGGAGATGGCTACTACCAGTTCGACCAACTCACCCCCGGACGCTACCGCGTGGGCATCCCCGCCTCTGAATTTAGCGGCGTGGAACAACTGGTCGGCTTCACCTCCTCCAGCGATGACATCCCCGCCACCGCGAGCCAGGTACTCGACAACAACGCAGACGAAAACGGCGTAGATGTAAACCGCGCCGACCTCGTGACCAACGGCGGCATTTACACCATAGATTACGTCCTCACGGTAGGCGGCGCAATGCCCGTCGGCGAAGACCAAGCCTCCTACAGCGGCATCCTGCCCGACAACAGCGTCAACTTCACCGCTGACTTCGGCTTCACGCAGGTAGTCGCCATCGGCAACCGCGTCTGGCTCGATACCGGCACGGGCGTGGGCGAATTCAACAACGGCAAGCAGGACGGTTTGGAAGCGGGCGTCGAAGATGTCACCGTGCAACTCTTCAGCCCAGGCGCAGACGGCGCTATTGGCGGCGGCGATGATGTCCTTGTTGCAACCACGTCCACTAACGCAACTGGCGACTACGTCTTCGACGGCTTGATGCCCGATGATTACTTTGTTCACATCCCCGCCGCAGAGTTCCAAACCGGCGGCGACCTGTACGGCTACTCCTCCTCAGTGGGACAGGGGACAAGCGAAACGATTGACCAGACCGGCGACGAAAACGGCAGCGACAGCGAGCCTTCGGTCAACGGCGTCTCCAGCCCGGTTTACACGCTCACCCTCAACGACGAACCTGACGGCTTGGTTGATGACGAAACCGGCTACCCCGGCGTGCTCGACGACGATGATGTCAACTACACCGCAGACTTCGGCTTCACCGCCCTGGTTGCCATTGGCAACGTGGTCTGGGTGGATACCGGCGCAGGTTACAACAACGGCATCTACGAACCCGCCGATGAAGACGGCGTGAACAACGTCACCGTCAATCTGTACTACGACGCCGACAACAGCGGCACATTTGTGGGAACGGAACTCTCCCCGTACCTCACGACCCAGACCGCCACCAGCGCAGGCGAAGACGGTTACTACGAATTCGACAAACTCACACCCGGACGCTACCGCGTCGGCATCCCCAACACCGAATTCCTCGGCGCGGAACAACTGGTCGGCTACACCTCCTCTACTGGCAGCGGCGCCACCGATGCAGACGACACCGCCGATGAAAACGGGCAAGATACCAACGCCCTGCTCACCAGCGGCATCCGCAGCATGGACTACGACCTCAACGCAGGCGCAGAGCCTGACTTGGCAGCCGACGACGAAACCTCTTACAAGGGCAACCTGGACGACTACAACGTCAACTTCACCGCTGACTTCGGCTTCACCGAAGCCTACAGCCTCGGCAACCGCGTCTGGCACGACACCGACAAAGACGGTCTGCGCGATACCGCCGAACCTGTGTTGGGCGGCATCACCGTCAATCTGTACAGCACAAGCAGACCCGCCTTCTCCATGACCACCAGCACCGACGTAGACGGCTTCTACCGCTTCGACAACCTGATTGCCGATGAATATATTGTGGAAGTCGAACCTCCGAGCGGCTACGCTAGCACCCTAAACGCGGGCGACCCAGACACTGACGAAGACGATGACGATGATAACGGCGTGAACTTCGTTGGCAGCAACGTCCGCAGTGAACCTGTCACTCTTGGAACAGGCAGCAATGAGCCAGACTTTGAAACGAACCCGCCAGGCAACCCCGAAACGGCTCTTGGCGAAGCGCCGGACAAGCGTTCCAACCGCACCATAGACTTCGGCTTTATCACCGCCGAGGAAACCAACGAAAAGGAACTAACAGCCACCGACCAGACCTTCACCCCAGAAACGCCCGCCTCACTGCGCCCGGTTGCCATTGGTGAAATCTTAACCTACGAAGCCCGCTTAACCGTCCCCTCTGGCGCCACCCTCACGAACCTGATGGCAAAAGACCAACTGGATGCAGGGCTGGCATTTGCAGAATGCGTCAGCATTTCCGTCAGCGATCCAAATTTGACCACCACTTTGGGCGCCGATTTTAGCGCCGCCTGCAACCCCGACATCAACCCAACGGTCACGCCGCAAGTGGGCAACAGCTTTACAGACGCAAGCCACACCGAGTATACGCTGGGTGATGTGACCAACAGCACCGCCACCACCCAAACGCTCACCATCACCTACCGCGTCAGCGTACTTGATGTTCCCTCCAATAAAAACCTCGTCAGCGGATTGAACAACAAAGTAGACTGGTCTTGGGGCGGTGGCAGCCTGTCTTCTCAGGCAAACCCAGTAAAAATTGTAGAACCCGACTTGAGTATAGACAAGAGCGCCTCGCCCAACACCGCGCCATACGGCTCCAACATCCGCTTCAGCATCAGCATTAAACATACGTCAGCCAGCACCACCGATGCCTTCGATGTAGTTGTGACCGATGTTCTGCCCGCTGGGTTGGTGTATGTGCCTGGGTCACTGCAATTTGTTGGCTGGGCGCCCAACCTGCTCGCCGGACCAGACGACTACTACAACCCAGCCACCAGCACCCTAACCTTCAATTGGGACACCTTCCCGCTGGGCAGCGCAGCCACCATCAGGTTTACGGCAACCTTCGTAGGACCCTCACCAGTAGTCAACAGCGCCAATGTCGCCTGGACCAGCCTGGCAATTGACCCGCAGCCAGACGGAACACCGTTCAAGTCATCTGATTTCAACGACTACTCCACCGAACGTTGGTATGACCCAGCAGACGCAACAGGACTTAATGGGTACGGCAAACGAGATGCAATTGGCATTACCCTGCCGCTGCCCGCCGCTGAAGTTGGCGCCGATGGCAAAAAGCAGCCCGAACGACTGCCCGCAACTGGCTTTGCTCCCAACATCATTAGCCCCTTGCCGCCCATGCCAAACGGCTTTGCCTATGCCGCAACCGACATGCGGTTGGAAATTCCAAAACTGAATCAAACCCTTGCCATTGCCGGCGTACCTTACAACAACGAAAAAGGCGAATGGAACCTGACCTGGCTCAACACCGAAGCGGGCTGGCTGGAGAATACTGCCTACCCCACCCACGCAGGAAATTCAGCCCTCACGGCGCACACCACCCTCTCCAACGGTCAGCCGGGACCCTTTGCCAAATTGGAAAGCCTCAGTTATGGCGACCAGGTCATCATTCACCTTGACGGGCAAAAATACATCTTTGAGGTACGCGAGAATCAATGGGTGAAACCTGAGGCGGTTAAATCCACGCTGAAGCATGAAGAACTGCCCTGGCTAACTCTCATCACCTGCAAGTCGTATAACGAAAAAACAGGCGACTACACCTACCGCACCGCAGTACGCGCCGTACTAATTAAAGTGATAGACGAATAAGCCTGTGCAATAAAAAAGAGGCTGTCTAAAAAAGTAATTGAAGGCAGTTGAAATAAGTAAATAGCTACAAAAACTGGCAGTCATTAGACTGCCAGTTTTTGTAGAGAAAATTGCGGTCTTCCACTTGCCCAACCTGTCCATTTGCCAATATAATCCAGCGTATGCAATCTCTGGAAAATGAAGTGAATTTGGAATACATCCGCGCGAGTGGACCCGGCGGGCAAAATGTGAACAAAGTTGCCAGCGCGGTTCAACTGCGCTTTGACATCATAAACTCGCCCTCGCTCACAGCCGAGGTGAAAACACGTCTCATAAAACTGGCGGGCAAACGCATGACAGACGCGGGCGTACTAATTTTGGAAGCCAGCACATTTCGCTCGCAAGAAAAAAACCGCGCAGACGCCCTTTCTCGGCTGCATGAACTAATCAAAAAAGCCAGTGAAAAGCCAAAACTACGGCGCAAAACAAACCCCAGCAAAGCCTCGCAAGAAAAAAGATTGGAGGAAAAAAAGAAGCGGGGGCAAACTAAACAGAATCGCAAAAAAACAGAGCGTATTCTTGAATAAAACAAATTGAACCAAACCGCAGAGATAACCCTATTCCCAAAAAGGATCAAAGGTAAAAGGACATGAAAAAAATTCTCATCATCACCCTCGCGCTGATCTTCATTTTAACAGCCTGCACCCCGCCCACAGACAGCCCCAGCAACGCACCCAGCCCAACACCCGCCCCAACCCAAACATTAATAAGCCCCAGCCCAACAATTGCCCCAACCCAAACAATCACCCCAACTCAAACATTCACGCCCATTCCGCCCACCAGCGCGCCGACTGAAATTCCATTTGTGGAAAGTTTAAACGCCATCGTAACCGCTGAGAACCTCAGTTGCCGCTATGGACCCGGCGCAGAATATTTATATTTGTACGGTCTGCAAAAAGACACAAAAATTAAACTCATAGGGCGCACCGATGGAAATAACTGGGTAATGGTAAAGGGGAAAAAACCGTGCTGGCTAAATGCCAAATTTATTGAAATACAAGGCGACCCGCAGCAATTAAAAGTCACCTACCCCGATGAGTACACCCTGCCAGTATCACCCTATTATGCAGCCCCCACTGTATTAAGCGCCAATCGCAGCGGAAACTCGGTCACTGTGCGCTGGACGGATGTGGAACTGCGCGCCGGCGATGAAGAAGATGAAAATATGTTCATCTACATAATTGAAGTTTGGCGCTGCGAAGGCGGAAAAATCATCTTTGACCCGTTTGCATCAAATGATTCTGAAATCGTTTTTATAGATGAACCCGGCTGCAGCGCCCCTTCGCATGGACGGGTATTTTTTCAAGAGAAACACGGCTTTGCAGGACCCGCCGAAATCCCCTTGCCCGCGCCATAAACGCCACCCTGCTTAACGCAGCCAGAAGAAATCACCTTGCAACTTATTACGGGACATAGTAAACTACACGCCATGAAAATAAGACCCGAAGACATCATGCGAATCAAAATGAACATGCCAAGCCGCGCCTGGAAAGCACGTTAGTTTTTTCGTCCCACAACGAACAACGGGCTGTCCAGTAACGCGGACAGTCCTTTTTTATTGCAAAATTTGAATTGGAATTTCTCTAATTCACTCCTCATCCTCGACTCACGGAGTTCACCATGTCCGAAAACATTTTAATTGCAATTGCCTGGCCCTATGCCAATGCAGAAATTCACGTTGGAAACCTGACCGGCTCCCACCTGCCTGGGGATATTGCCGCGCGGTATCACCGCCTAAAAGGAAACAAGGTGCTCATGATCACCGGCACCGACTCGCACGGCACGCCCGTCACCATGAGCGCAGATAAACTTGGCAAGCCGGTCGAGGAAGTGTACAAGTCGTATCACGAAGGCTTCATTGATCTCTTTCAAAAGATTGGCATTTCGTATGACCTGTACACCACCACCCACAGCGAAAATCACTTCAAGGTTTCGCAAACTATCTTTTTGGCATTAGAGAAAAATGGATACCTTTTCAAAAAGACAGAACCGCAATGGTTCTCGCCTGGCTTAAACCGTTTTTTACCTGACCGCTACATCGAAGGGACTTGCTACATCTGCCAAACCGAGGGCGCGCGCTCAGATCAATGCGATGCCTGCGGCAATGTGCTTGACCCCGCCAGGTTGGTCAATCCAAAATCCAAGGTGGAAGGCGATACATCATCGCCTGAACTGCGCGATACCGAACACTATTTTATTGACCTCTCCAAACTTGAGCCAGATGTCAAAAATTATCTCAAAAGCCACGCCGACCACATGCGCGACACGGTGCTGGGGGAATCACTGCGCAAGATCGAAGCCGAGGGACTCAAGCCGCGCGCCATCACCCGCGACCTAGACTGGGGAATTCCCGTCCCAGTTAACGATGCCGGCTGGGAGACCAAAAAACTCTACGTTTGGTTTGAGGCGGTCATTGGCTACCTTTCTGCCCCAATTGAGTGGAGTCAGGTATCGGGGCAAAAAGATGCCTGGCGCGATTGGTGGACGAATCCCAAAGCCAGGCAATTTCACTTTATCGGCAAGGATAATATCTTTTTTCACACTTCACTGTGGCCCGCCGAGTTGATGGGCGTTGGCAGCGCCTTTATGGAAATTTTCAGCGGGGAAGAAATTTCGCTCATTTTGCCATACGATGTACCCGCCAATCAATTTATGAATTTGGAAGGCAAAAAGATCAGCGGCTCGCGCAACTGGGCGGTCTGGGGACGTGACGCCCTAACCCGCTTTGACCCCGATGCCATCCGCTATTACCTGACTGTAAATATGCCCGAAAGCAAAGACAGCGACTGGGATTGGGCTGAGTTTGTAGCGCGAAATAATAATGAACTGGTGGCAACCTGGGGCAACCTTGCAAACCGCGTGCTGGCGTTTTGTTATAAAAATTGGGATGGGCAAACGCCCGATGTGGATGTAACCACGCTGCGCGACTCCGACCTGAGCCTGATCGCTGCCATCGAAAATGGATTCAACACGGTGGGCGCGGAGATCGAAGCCGTGCATCTGCGCTCTGCTCTGGGCGAAGCGATGAAACTCGCCACCGTGGTCAATCAATATCTTGATGTCAACGCGCCGTGGTCTGCCATCAAAGTGGATAAAGCCGAAGCGGGCAAAACCGTTTACACCGCGCTCAAAGCCATAGACTCGCTCAAGGTGCTGTTTGCTCCCTTCCTGCCCTTCACCTGCCAAAAACTACATGAATTCTTCGGCTACGAGACGGCGCTTTTTGGCGCACAATACACCGAAACAGTAAAAGATGCGCTGGGTGAACATACCGTATTAAGATACAAACCCGTTGAAGGCTTGCAGTGGAAACCAAGTGAATTACAACCCGGCAAGAAATTAAATCAGCCTGCGCCACTATTTAAAAAGTTGGAAAACGAAGTGGTTGAAGTGGAAAGAGAAAAATTGGGAAAATAAGCCGCTCGAAAGTTAAAAGAAATTTGCAAAAAAACTCGAATGCCCAAAATGGAGCATCCGAGTTTTTTGTTTAAAATTCATCCCCGCGCACTGCAACAGAAAAAAATTATTTGCAGTGTTTTATAACACCTGCCTGCGCCTACGGTTGAAGATAGACCTTGTAGTCTAAAATATAATCACCCGACTCGTATTCGGCAAAACCGTCGTTGATTTTGTCGGTGAAGGCGGCGGTGGTGACAAGGTGATGTTCACCGGCGCTCCAGCCACTGAGGGCGGTGTACACCAAACGGCAAACTTTGCCGTCGGTCTCCAAGTCGTAGGTATTAAGCGAAACGGGGGGCAGTTCTTTATCGTTCAACACAAATTTAAGTTGAATGTTTTCAAAATTTTGAGCAAGGGTTTCTGAATCTGCCGCGCACCAGGCATACGCCCAAATAACCGACTCTGCCTCTGTTAGCGGAACAGTGTACGCGGCAACGCCAGGTTTAGAAAAAGTAACAGCAGGGTCGTAACTTTCACGGGCAAGGTCTTCAAGAAATGCCGCACCCGATTGCAAAGCGGCTTCGGCTTCGGCGGCAGAGGCAACCTGCGGCGCGGCGCTGGGGGTAATGCCCGCGCCAAGCGGCTGAAGTGCAGCATTCATGCCCGCCTGTAATACAACATCCTCGGTAGAGAATACGGTTGTTTCATCTACTGGAACACGCAAAGTGGGGGGAACGCCCTGTCCTTCAAGGAAGATGCTTCCATCTGGCAAGATAAAACGCCCCGTTGGCACAGTCAGGCTAAACCCTTCGGGCAAGTTAAAAGTGCCGCGCGCAGTTTCTGCTTCGACCCCGCCTGTTGGGTATTGACCGACAACAATCATGCCCGCCACCTGGCTAAATCCGTAGGCTTCAATTTCACATGCGCTAAAACAAGCGGGTCCCACCAGCAATACTGTTTTTTCAAAACGGTATTGATTCTGATTGGGCAGAAATTTCTCGCGCAAACCTTCTGGCTCAAATTTGCCGGTTTTGTCGCTGTAATATTGCAGTTGCCCCATTGGAATTTCCTGATCGGTTAAAAACCCCGCCAAGCCCAACGGAGCGCCGCCACTGTTGTAACGCATATCAATCACAATGGATTTAATTTCACTGGTTTCAAATTGCCGCAGGGCACGTTCAAAAAGTCGAATGACCAGATTAAGATCATCGTAATTACTATTAATACGAATATAGCCAAGCGCATCATTGCCAGAGGGAATAATGCTGGCGTCTATCGGCAAGAGGGGATTGGTGTCCACCCCAAAGTAAAGCGATGTGCGACTAAAACTTTGGCGCTCTTCCACCGCCTTCAACATGACCGTTTCAGGAATGCCGTCTCGATTGATAAACGAAATTTTCGCTTCAGAGCCTGGCTCGGCAGCCAACAGATACCGGGCTTTTTGGTAGCGAATGGCAAAGTTGGAAGATTGGTTGGAATAGGACTGGGCGGCATCTATGGCGTCGCGAATGGGCAGCCCATTAAACTGGGTAATTTCTGCGCCGACTTGAATATTGGCTGCCTGCGCGGGTCCGCCATCCAGCACATAAATCACAATCGCCCGTCCATCATCCAGTTCGCGGATTGCAAAACCATATCCGCCAGAAACAGCGGTTGCAAAATCCTGTTGAGAATATTCTCCGCCATTCAGGCTGACATGCCCGTCTTTAAAAGCGCGGGTAAAGTCACGCAAGGCAAGATAAAAGGCATTTGCGTCTTTGCTTTTTTGAGCCTGCTCAACTCTCGGCTGAAGTCTGGCGTATAGCGCATCCCAATCTGGCGCTTTGTCTGCCTGGTCTGCAAAGGCATATTCCCTGCGGATGACGGCGAACATGCTGTCGAATGCTTCGGTGTAGGGCAGGGTGGAGTAATCTTTTACGGCAATATCAAGCGGCTCATAAAGTGTTATTTGCGGGTTTGCCTCTTGCGTAAAGGTGAATGGAGATTGATCTAAATCTACAATGGAATACCCGGCAGGAATTGCGGCAACGGCGTCATCTTGGGTAAAGAGCAAGCCGTCTTCGCCAAAATCGGTGGGGAAGTGCTGGTTAGAATCTGCCGCCCAAATGACAAGTTTTCCGCCGATCACTTCATCTTTATTTTCAGCGTCCGTTTTTACCGAAGCCAGGTAGGAGGGCCAGCCGCGCGAACGGTCATCGCCTTCGGCAAAGGGTCCGCCGTAGATATTGGGTGAATACGCAACCGCAAAAATTTGAACGCCCTGTTCTTGAAGATCGTCATGGTCTACGTCATTAAATTCGCCCTGGGGCAAAACGGGCAAGTTCAGGTCAAATGTGCCGCTTAAGGTTTCTGGGTCAAAAGTCATAAAGCCAAGCGTCTGAGATTCAACTGGAACTTCCCATTCCAAATCCCGAAGTACAAATCCATGCATATCCGTTAAGGCAACCGCGTTTTCGACATAGTAGGTGGTAAGCACAAAATCATTGGTTACTTTATAAGCGCCAGTCAGTTGATAAGGCTGTTCATGCATATCCGCCGCCTGCGTTACCTTTGAAGCGCAAGCAGTCAGCCCCAAGCCCGCCAACAGCAAGTATCCAAATAATTGCAAAAATACAGATTTCATAGTTTCTCCTTGGATGTTAATCTGCATAATTATAGTCGTTGATAAAGCGGGCTGGCTGAAAATACCTTAAGAGTCGGACGGGGTGGCGCATGAAAACAAAACTGGCTTGGAGCAATCATGTCCAAGCCAGTTTTGCAAACGATTGTACAAAAAAGATGAAAGTCAGCGCGGGCTAGTCTGGGCAGACCAATGTGCCAACTTTTTCGCCGCGCAAAGCGCCGAGCAGGGCATTTTTATCCCATAAATTTAAGACGAGAATGGGCATGTTATTCTCCATACACAAGGTAATGGCTGTGCTGTCCATAACTTCCAAGCGGCGATTAAGGACTTCGATGTAGTTTAATTTCTCAAACTTTTTCGCCTGGGGGTTTTTCTTTGGGTCGGAGTCGTACACACCATCTACTTTGGTGGCTTTGATAACCACCTGGGCGTCTACTTCGGTTGCGCGTAATGCGGCTGCTGTATCGGTGGAGAAAAAGGGATTGCCAGTTCCTGCACCAAAAATGACGACCCGCCCTTTTTCGAGATGGCGGACTGCGCGGCGGCGGATATAAGGCTCGGCGATGGCGCGCATTTCAATGGCAGACATCACTCTGGTCATTACGCCCTGACGCTCCAGGGCGTCCATCAAAGACATGGCGTTCATCACCGTGGCAAGCATACCCATATAGTCGGCTGTGGAGCGATCCATGCCGTGTTCAAGCCCCTGCTTGCCGCGCCACAAGTTTCCTGCGCCAATCACAACCGCTACATCCACGCCCATATCATGAACTTCCTTAATGCGGCTGGCGATGGATTCTGCTTCGTTTACATCAATGCCAAATCCTGCTCCACCGCCCAGCGCTTCACCGCTGAGTTTGAGAAGAATACGTTTATATTTTAGATCAGTCATTCATGCCTCCAGGGTAGGTCATCATGGTGAGAAATATCCTGCGATAGTAAAAACAGAATATTTTGACACAATTATAAAAAAAGCCAACCCGAAGGCTGGCTTTTAAAACTTATTCTTTTGTTCTTTCGCCCAATTCCCATCGCTGGAAACGGCGGACGATTACGCTTTCACCAATGGCTGCAACGCTTTGCAAAATGAGTTGTTCAATCGTCAATGAATCATCACGAATGTAGGCTTGGCGCATTAAGCAAACTTCATCTTTATATTTTTCAACACGACCTTCGACAATTTTCGCCATAACATTCTCAGGCTTGCCTTCTTCAACGGCGCGTGCGCGGGCGATGGAGGCTTCGTGTTCAAGTTCGTCAGCCGGAATTTCATCGGCTTTGATGTATTTGGGGGAACTTGCAGCAATTTGCAGCGCAATTTCATGCGCCAAACTGCGAAATTTCTCGGCGCGAGCCACAAAGTCGGTTTCGCAATTGACTTCAACCATTACACCTACTCGTCCGCCGCCGTGTGAGTACATTTCTACAATGCCGTTTGAAGCGTCGCGATCAGAGCGTTTGGCGGCAGTTGCCATGCCTTTTTCGCGCAGCCAGTCTACAGCCTTTTTGTAATCTCCATTTGCTTCCTGCAAGGCTTTGCGGCAGTCGAGCATCGGTGCATTGGTCGCGCCGCGCAACTCCTTGATCATCTGTGTTGTAATTTCCATTTCACTGTCCTTGTATTTATTTATTCAGCAGTTGGGGCGGCAGGCGCGTCTTCTATTTTTGCAACAGGCGCATCAGTTTCGGCAGGCGCATCTTCTACCATACGGCTGACGTTCAATTTTGCCAGCGTGGATTCGCCGAGTAAAATGTCTTCGTTGTTTTCATCTTGTTCAGTTTCAACAACAGATTTACGCGGTGCGCGTGTCTTGGGTTTATCAGACTTTAAATCCTCAGTCTGTTCAGGTTCATCTTCTTTGCGCATGGCTTTGCCTTCCAGTACGGCATCGGCAACCTTGGCAACCAGCAGTTTGATGGCGCGAATGGCATCATCATTGGAGGGAATAACATAGTCCACATTTTGCGGATTGCAATTGGTGTCCACCATGGCGACAATCGGAATTTTTAGCAGGTTTGCTTCACGCACAGCGGCTTCTTCACGCCCGACGTCAATGATGAAAAGCAAGTCAGGGCGGCGCTTCATGGTGCGGGCGCCCGATAAGCGAGTCTTCAAGCGGGTAATTTCGCGTTCAATCAACAGACCTTCTTTTTTGGTGAGGTTGTTAATTTCATCTGAGTCACGAACCTTCTCAAGGCGTTCCAGTTCTTGAATGCGTTTAAACATGGTGTCCCAGTTGGTGAGCATACCGCCCATCCAGCGTTCAGTGACAAAGGGCATACCACAACGCGCGGCTTCTTCTGCCACAGTCTCTTGTGCCTGACGTTTTGTGCCAATAAATAAAATATTGCCGCCGTTGGCAACGGTATCACGAACAATGTTATATCCCTGGTTCAACAATTTAACAGTTTGTTGCAGGTCAATAATATGAATACCGTTACGCTCGGTGAAGATGTACGGTTTCATGCGAGGGTCCCACTTATTGGTGCGATGTCCAAAATGGACGCCGCTCTCAAGCAGGGCTTTCATAGAAATTACAGCCATGTAGTACTCCTTTGAACTTATGCTGTTCTTCCATGCTCAATACAAAATTGGCAAAGAACAGTGTGAGTTTAGCGGGGATTCAGCCCAATGGGCTAGACCCGCTCAGGGACGCTTTTGCCCGTCCCAGGCAAGATGTGCCTTTTTTAGGCGGCGGGATTATACCACAGGAATTTTTCAGTCAATGCTATACTAGGTGAAAAAATTCAGGCGGCATATATGAAACCAATCATCAAGCAACTTCTCTTTCTATTTTTGTTAAACCTGTCTCTCGCTTTTCTCATTCAGGGAATTACAAATCACTACGGGATAAAAAACAATAAAATGGCGTTGGATCACGCCCTTTGGGTCTTTACTGATGAAATTGGGAATGACTCCTGGCGTCCGATGGGGCTGGCGTATGATCATTGGGTTGAATCTCAGGGGCAGAGTTTACTCTATACAGATTTGCTGCTTCCCATAAAAGTTAAATTTCTGTATCCGCCAACGGCGTTATTGATCACGCAGTTTATCGAAACAAACCATATCAACTTACTGGCGTTTTCAACTTCCACCACCATCATTTTTCTATTTCTGATGATTGCAGGTGTGATTGCGGCGGTTTTATATTCCTACAAGGCGTATAAAGCGCCGTTGCTTTCCACAAAGGAAGAAATTACCGTTGGTATTTTGCTCACCTTTCTACTCTTTACGTTTTACCCAATTGTCAAAGCAGCCACACTTGGGCAAATGCAGGTTTGGCTCAATGCTTTTTTTGCAATTGCTATTTTATGCTATATCACAGGCTACGATGCCCTTGCAGGCATCATGCTTGGGTTGATGGCGTCCATAAAACCCCATTATGCGCTGTTCATTATCTGGGGTTTATTTCGCGCAAACAAACGGCTGGTGATTGCAATCACGATCACAGGCTTGCTGGGAGTGCTGCTGGGGATGCGCGAATTTGGCTTCGCCATGTACATGGATTATCTGCGTGGATTAAGTTTTGTCACCCAGCATGGCGAATCGTTTTACACCAACCAATCGTTTAATGCGCTGGCGGGAAGACTTTTCAGCGTGCGCTACCCAGACGCATTTAACAACCTCAATTGGCGCGGATATTACTACCCCCCTTTTAACAAATCCATATTTTTGTTCACACAAGTTACAAGCATTGCCGTATTAATCGTTTCAATCATAAAAACAAAAAAACAAAACACAGAAACGCGCATTGCCGATTTCCTTTTAATGGGCTTGGGCGCCACGCTGGCATCTCCAATTGCGTGGGAGCATCACTACGGAATCCTTTTCCCCATTTTTGTTTGTGTCTGGCAAATTTTATGGTTTGGAAATCATACGTTTAAGGGGGGGGCGGCAAAAGTTATTTTTTTGGTACTCTATTTAATTGCGGCAAATGTATTTCCCTTTACCAAGTTCCTGGCAGGCTCCTACCTCAATGTGCTGCAATCGTATTTGTTTTTTGCAGCGCTGGGAATGTTCGTCTTATTGATGGTGATTAAACATCAATTTACGCTTAAGCCAAGCGTAAACGCTGTCGTTTTATAAAGAGAGACAAAAAAGCCAGCCTCATAAAATGGGGCTGGCTTTTTTTTACGCCGCGCAAAAGTTATGTGAAAATCAGGCTTGCTGCCTGCTCGTTCCTAATTTTATTCGCTACGGTGCGCTTGTCTCATGGTTTGATGTTGCAAATGCGCCCGCAACCCATTTCAAAGTTTACGCAGCAATGGTCTTGTCGTATAGTTGGTGCCTGAGAAAATCAATATCTTTTCGCACACGACCATCACCGTTTTTGTACTGATCTTTTACTTTGTCTATGGCAGACATGACAGTTGAATGATCGCGCCCACCCAAGGCTTCACCAATTTGAGGGAAGGAGATTTTGGCTTCTTCGCGCAATAAATACATGGCAATCTGGCGTGGATATGCCACTTCTTTGGTGCGGTCACGTCCTAATAATTTTTCGGCAGTCAAGTTAAACTTCCGCGCAACCAGGTCTACCACATGGGCTGGCTCAAGGTCGCTGCGCGAGGGCAAAAGGTCTGCCAATGCAATTTCTACCAGGCTGGGCGTGAGCACAGAGCCGCTCAAGTCGGCAAAGGCAATAATTCTATTTAATGCACCTTCCAATTCGCGGATGTTGGACTGGATTTGCTTGGCAACGCTTTCTAAAATTTCATCCGAAATGTGGCGACCTGTGCGTTCGGCTTTGGAGCGAAGAATTGCAAGGCGCGTTTCAAAATCTGGCGCTTGAATATCGGCAGTTAAGCCCCATTCAAAACGAGAGCGCAGGCGTTCTTCCAATGTGACCAGTGATTTGGGGGGGCGGTCTGACGAGACGATGATTTGTTTGTCTTGCCCGTGCAGGGTGTTGAATGTATGAAAAAATTCTTCTTGCGTGGATTCCTTGCCCGCAATAAATTGAATATCATCCACCAGTAAAACATCAGCCGAGCGGTATTTTTCACGAAAGGCTTGGGTGGTGTGGGTGCGGATGGCGCTGATCATGTCATTTGTAAACTCTTCAGAAGAGACATATAAAACATTCAGCCCATCTGCATAGCAGGCGTTGCCAATGGCGTGTAATAAGTGAGTTTTCCCCAAGCCCACACCGCCATACAAGAAAAGCGGATTGTAGGCGCGGGCGGGTTTTTCGGCAACAGCCTGACAAGCAGCGTGGGCAAGGCGGTTGCCAGAGCCAACGACATAGGTATCAAAGGTGTAACGCGGATTAAGGATAACATGCCGTGGTTTTGGCTCAGGGGGGGGTTGAATGGAAGAAGAGGCAGGCTCAGAATCGGCGTGGGCTTCCACTTCATTTGCCTGTGAAACGACAAATTCAACTGCTACATTCGAGTTCAATATTCCAATCAATAAACGGCTAACTGTGTTTGCAAGTCGGCTTTCCAACCAGTCACGCGCGTACGCATTGCGTACGCCGACGGTAATAATTCCGTTCTCAAACGCTGTGGGACGGGTATCACGCACCCAGGTGTCGTAGGATGCGCGGGGCATTTCCATTTGAAGTTGTGTGAGTACGGACTGCCAAGCCTGCTCTGCGTTCATAAATATTCCTTAATATTAAGTGTAGCGTGCATTAAATAGCCCACCTTCTTATACATGCTTTGCATGTGTGGCGGTTTCGTAAAAAAATGGCTAAATTTACAAAAATGGTACAGGAGTTTGGATGTGAGGAACAACATCCTTTATATCAGCGTGCAATCATTCTAGCAGAGACTCGCACTAGATACCAAGACGGCAAACCTACGTTAGGTTTAAAAGATTTGGTTTGTTAAGGTTTGCCTGTCTAAAAAAAAGCCGCTTATTCAGCCGAAATATTGCCTTTAGACAGAACAAGCGTTTCAGCCAAAGATGCCAAATTCAGCCGCCCCCCCCCCCATATATGGGCATAAACTTCATTTTAGAAGTAAATTGCGCATATTTATATTACAAATATTACTATTAAGATTTTTATTACATATTAAACGAGACTCTGGTTTCTGTGATTCGTTTTGCAATGCTGGGTGAATTTAGCCAATTTCGTGTTTGGAGGCGCGGGGAACCCATACCAAAATGGTTGTTCCATCCCGCAGGGTTGAGGAAATATCCACTTCGCCGCCAACGGCATGGGCGCGCGTTTGCATGTTGGCAAGCCCGTGTCCAATGGATGCTTTTATCTGTTCAATATCAAAACCTTTGCCGTCATCGGTAATTTCCAATAAAACTCTATCCACAGTTGTCCAAACTGCCACTTGCACATTTTTTGCTTTGGCGTGTTTGGCTACGTTGGCTAATGCTTCCTGGCAGATGTGAAATAAAGCCAGTGACTGTGTCTGCGAAAGTTCGTTGAGATCGTCTGAGCCGGTAAAGTTTACTTCAGAAAAGGTGTTGGCGCGATATTCAGCAATAAGCCGTTTGATGCCGATAAATAAGCCTTCATTGCCCAATTGACGCGGGCGGAGGTCTAAAATGTAGGCGCGTATATCACGAATGGCTTGATTTAAGCCGTCTATGGCGTGAACAATGCGGTCTTTTGCAGTTTGAGGGTCTTCATCCAACGTCAGTTGAGCGCCTTCCAACCCCAGCCCTACACCATAAATGGACTGAATAATGCCGTCGTGCAAGTCCATGCCGATGCGGTCGCGCTCTTCCAAAACTGCAAGTCGGCGGGCGTTGGCGTGCAGGCGTGCATTTTCAATTGCCAGCCCTGCCCAAGTGCCAACAGCGGTAAGCAGTTGAACGCTTCTTTCATCAAAGGGGTCAGTGGCGCGGGTGGCAACGCTCATCACACCCATCAGGTTTTCACCCGCCAGTAATGGAATGCAGGCAATTTGCTGAAAACCTGCTTCCACCACAGCATCACGCAGGAAGTTTGTATCACTTGCCAGGTGTCCCCCAATCATAGATTTACGGCTTTTAGCAACCAAACCCGGATAGCCTTCACCAATAAGAAAAATATTGCGCGTCCAGAATGCCTCGGCGGCTTGCCCCCGATGCAGTACCATGCGCAATGTGGTTTTATCATCTTCAAGCAGAAAAATATCGCCCGCTTCAACCTTCATGTAGTTCATCACCAGCCCCAGGGTCTTGTTGAGAATTTCGTCAAGTTCGAGGCTGGAGGTTAATGCGGAGGCGATGCCATTTAGCAGCCCCATATCTACGTTGCGGCGGGTGAGAGTCAAATCCCGCTGCTTCATCTGTTCATATAAACGGGCGTTGGTGATGGCGGTTGCGGCGTACCCTGCCAGCATTTGAATGATCATTTCGTCATCGGCGTTAAATTCAGATGCGTCATTTTTTTCGGTCAGATAAATTTGCCCCAGCTGTTTATCACCCGCGCGGATGGGGACGCCCAAAAAAGATTTCATGTGCGGGTGGTGCTGCGGAAAGCCTGCCGATTTGGGGTGTGCGCTGATTTCGGGCACGCGCATTGGCATGTCTGTATTCATCAATTCGCCAATTAAACCCAAGCCAACGGGCGGGTGTGCCATTTTTTTTATTTCGGCATCTTGCATCCCAACAGAAATAAATTGTAAAAGCGTGCCATCGTCTGCCAGTACCCCCAGGGCGGCGAAGCGCGCATCTGCCTGTTGGCAGGCAGTTGCGGCAATTCGCTCCAACAGTGTTTCAAGTGAAGTATCTTTTACCAACTCTAAACTTGCGCGGTGCAACGCAAATAACCGATCCTGTAATTGTTCACGGGTTAGAAGCATACATGCCATTATAATCAATTCGTTAATTTTTGATAGAAATTGGAAGAAAGCCAAACCTATACTTGGGAAACTTTATGACGAATTCTCGCATCTCTGGATTTTACAAACTATCGCTTGAAGAGCGCCGCGCCAAACTGGCTGAAGCGGCAAACCAATCTTCGGCAGACCTGCTTCCATTTACAACAGGTGGGCTTTCAGCCGAATCTGCTGAACACATGATCGAGAATGTGATTGGCATGTACGCGCTGCCGGTGGGCATCGGCTTGAACTTCATGGTCAATGGACGCGATGTGCTGATTCCCTTTGTGGTAGAGGAGCCATCCATCGTGGCGGGCGCATCTTTCATGGCGAAACTTGCGCGCGCAGGCGGCGGGTTTACCGCCACCACCACCGAGCCGTTGATGATCGGACAAATGCAGTTGATCAACGTGATCAACATGAACGAAGCGCGGCTGAAAATCTATGAGCATAAAGCCGAGTTGCTTGCCACTGCGGATGCGATTGACCCGATTCTCAAAAAAATTGGCGGCGGCGCGCGCGACCTCGAAGTGCGTATGATCGAAGACTCGCCCATTGGACCGTTCATCGTTATTCATCTTATTTATGACGTGCGAGACGCGATGGGCGCGAATGCGGTCAATACGGCTTGCGAAAAACTTGCGCCGCAGATCGAAGCCATTACCGGCGGAAAAGTCCACTTGCGAATTTTGTCCAACCTGGCGGATCGCAGAATTGCGCGCGCGCGCTGCACCATCCCCGTCAGCGAATTAACCGTCGGCTTTGAATCCTTCAAAGGCGAGACCGTGCGCGATGGCATCATCGCCGCCTGGGCTTTCGCCGCAACCGATCCGTATCGCGCCGCGACCCACAACAAGGGCATCATGAACGGCGTGGATGCGGTGGTGCTTGCCACTGGCAACGACTGGCGCGCCATTGAAGCGGGCGCACACGCCTACGCGGCGCGTTCTGGCAGATACACCTCCCTCTCCACTTGGGGCAAGGATAAGGACGGGAATCTGGTCGGTACGCTCGAAATGCCAATGGCAGTGGGAATCGTCGGCGGCGCAACCAAAGTCCACCCTGCCGCCCAAGCCGCAGTTAAGTTGATGGGCGTCAAAACCGCTTCCGAATTGGCTGAGATCATCGTCTCCGTCGGTCTGGCTCAAAACATGGCGGCATTACGCGCCCTTGCCACCGAAGGCATCCAACGCGGACACATGAGCCTGCACGCAAGACAGGTTGCCCTCGCCGCGGGAGCCTCTGGCAATATGATTGACAAAGTAGCCGCGCAAATGGTGGCGGAGAAGGCAATCCGCGTCAGCCGAGCAGAAGAGATTTTAAAATCAATCGCTTAAAGGTAAATAATGAAAAAAATCCACGGCTTTATTTTTATACTGGCTGCTATTAGTCTGGCTTGTAATTTTTCAGCGGGAAGCGTTCCCTCGGAAACGCCATCGACTATTCCAGCCACTCAAGCTCCACCTGTTGCAACGGAGACCCTAATTCCTGCCACTCAAACCCTCGCACCAACACCTTCTGCATCCCTCGGGACGATTGCGCTTGATTTCGTTGCTTTGTTATGCAATAGCGAGTGGATGAACAGCGGTCAACATCTTCAAGTATGCCCCGTTGTCAACGGAGATCAATCAGGCGGCTACGCAGTGGCAATTGACCCAATTTCGGAAAACCTGCCTGCAAATACACCCGTGCTTCTTACAAGACCTGCGACAAATGGCTATGCCGCCTTATTTCTTCGGTATCCTTCTTTTACTGTTCTCGAAGGTGACCGCTTCCGCGCCACGCTCGGATGTCAGACCGGCGCGGCATGTGATGTTGAATTTGCCTTGGAGTATTATGATGCCAACAATAAATATTCAGGTTCCTTTTTATCCTGGAAGTACAAAGAGGGGAACGCCCTGATCAACGTGGATGTTGACCTAAGCGCACTCGCAAATCAAAAAGTGGACTTTGTTCTGACACTTCGACCACAAAATGACACGCCTCAGCAGGACAGCAGTTTGTGGATCGCGCCTCATATTTATCGCCCGTAGAAATATGTTCGGAATAAATCCCTCCCTCAGTTCATAAAAGTCGGCTAAAGCCGACTCGCTCATCAGCCGGAAGGCGATGGATTGAGCCTGTCGAAATCGCTTCCATGGACATTTAATCAACTTACTGTTTTGGAGTACCCATGCCAGTTGTCTTGCGTGTTCAAGGTTACAAGTTTTGGTTTTACATGGCAGATGTCATAGAGCCGCCGCATGTCCATGTTAACAGTTAAAGTGAAAATTCACACGCAGGCAGGCTACGAACCAATCCTGCCATTGGCTATCCCTGATTTGAATGAAGTCCGTTCTTTCGCGAGTCATCTTCACGCGCTCGGAAAACACTGGCAGGGAGAGATTTTCGGCTGGCAAGCGGAATACGCTCCCGAAA
>DYML01000178.1:5265-7182 GCA_020721605.1 Anaerolinea thermophila | reverse complement strand
CAGGCTGACCTTGACAGTTACACCGCCTGGCAGGGCATGACCACCTATACCCCTGCCAATACTGCCTATGCCAAAACGGCAGTCACCGCCAAGCAGACCGCCATGAAAGCCGCGCAGGACGCGGAAACCGCCGTACAAGTGGCGCTGGCAACCGCGCGCGATGCCGCCGCCGCCGCCGAATGGGACTTCCACAACACCATGTTGGGCGTCAAAGAACAGGTCATTGCCCAATTCGGCAAAAACTCCGACCAGGTGCAGGCGCTGGGCTTGAAGAAGAAGTCCGAATATAAAACGCCTGCCCGCAAGGCAAAAGCCGCATAAAAAAATAAGCCTCCCGCTTTGGGAGGCTCATTTTTTGAATAGCATTTTTACACCTTCGGGATTATCATTAAACGAAATTATGGAGGTTCCCCATGCGAGACTTAACCAATGAAATCCTTGAACTGATTCGCCGCACGTCATCCAGCCTGCCGCCAGATGTAGAAAAACGCCTGCGCGAATCGGTGGAGAAAGAAGAGCCAGGTTCCCCCGCTCGCGGAGCGTTGGAAACCATTCTCAAAAATGTAGACCTTTCCCGTGAAAAATCCACCCCAATTTGCCAGGACACAGGCACACCCATTTTCTATGTGCATTATCCCGCTGGCTGGTCTACCATAAAACTCAAAGCCCAGATTCGCACAGCCATGGCAGAAGCCACCCAACGCTCCTTCATGCGCCCCAACGCCGTAGATGCCGTCTATGACAAAAACACAGGCAACAACCTCGGCGGCGAAGAATTTCCCTACGTCCACTTTGAAGAAGTGGAAGAAGGCGACCTGACGATTGATCTGATGCTCAAAGGCGGCGGCTGCGAAAACGTGGGGCGGCAATATTCTCTGCCCGACAACACACTCGGCGCAGGGCGCGACCTGGCGGGCGTGCGCAAAGTTGTTTTAGACGCCGTTCACAAGGCGCAGGGGCAGGGCTGTGCGCCGGGCATTTTGGGCGTTTCCATCGGCGGAGATCGCGGCTCCTCCTATGTAAAATCGAAAGAAGTCTTGTTCAGCGAAATGGGCACACGCAACACCGACCCCAAACTCGCCGCATTGGAAGAACAACTAACGAGCGAAGCCAACGAAATGGGCATTGGACCCATGGGCTTTGGCGGAAAAACCACCGTGCTGGATACAAAAATCATCGGCTTAAGCCGCCTGCCCGCCTCGTATTTTGTTTCTGTTTCTTATATGTGCTGGGCATATCGCCGCCGTAAAATGACGGTCAAGGGCGAAGAGATAATTTACGATTAAAACGTTTAACGTTAAACGTTGAACGTTTATGAGGAGAACCAATGAAACAGATAACCACACCAATCTCTGATGATGTAATCCGCGACCTAAAAGTTGGCGATGCGGTTGCCCTCTCTGGCATGATGATCACCGGACGCGATGCCGTTCATAAATGGCTGATAGACACCTTCATCAAAAAGATCCGCGTCCCGCAGGGCGATGATTTGCAAGTGTACGAAGAGTTGAAAAAAATATTGAACGGCTCGGTCATTTATCACTGCGGACCGGTGGTCTCGGGCTTGGATACAAAAGAATACAAATTTGTAGCGGCAGGTCCCACCACCTCCATTCGTGAAGAGCCGTATCAAGCCGACGTGATGAAACACTTTAATATCAAAGGCGTGATCGGCAAGGGCGGCATGGGCGCAAAGACCCTGAAAGGCTGCCAGGAAACGCCCGCCGTTTACTTTCACGCCATTGGCGGCGCCGCATCCTACATTGCGCAGACTGTGACCAAAGTGCATGGCGTATTCAAATTAGATTTCGGCGTCCCTGAAGCCATTTGGGTCATTGAAGTTAAGGACTTTCCCGTTGTCGTCACTATGGATGCGCACGGCGCAAGCCAACATGCAGTCATTGCAGAATCTTCAGG
>DYML01000178.1:0-5165 GCA_020721605.1 Anaerolinea thermophila | reverse complement strand
TTACCAGCCAAAGACTGATATATAATGAAATATCATGCTGGCTTATTTACGCAACCTGCTTTTCCCTCCTGTTTTTGCCGAAGAAGAAAAAACGCAAACAGCCTCTATTCTTAATGGTCTTGTGTGGAGCGCCATTGGCATTCTTTTGCTTTTTTTTGCTTTTCATCTTTTTATTGGGGGAAGAAGCATCGGAGCGTCTTTATCTGTCCTGCCGATTATTTTAATGACATTGGCGGGCGGGCTGCTGCTTTTGCGTCGGGGGCATGTGCGCGCCGTAAGCCTCTTTCTCATTGGCGCAGTCTGGCTTGCCATGACCTACCATGCCTGGCTGGCAAACGGCATTTATGATACGGCGCTGATTGCATACCTTGTCGTCATCATTTTTTCCAGCCTTTTGTTGGGCTGGCGTTTTTCATCTGTCATCGGCGCGCTTAGCCTGGTGGTCATTTGGTATTTTGCCATAACCGAAAACAGGGGGCTGCGCATTTCTTGTGAAAATGTCTCAATCCACTATGCGCGAGACCTTTCCATAATTGTTATTTTGGTCGGCGTTTTAATGTATCTGCTTATTTCAAATTGGTCACGCACGCTGCAAACAGCCAAACTTGAATTAAAAGAACGCCTGCTTGTTGAAGAAAAAATGCAGCGCCAGGCAGATTATCTCGCCGCATCCAATGAGATTTCCCTCGGCTTGTTGAACCGCCTTGAACTTTCCTCCCTGTTGGAGAATATTCTATCCCACGCCTGTAATTTGATTGGCGCCAAACTTGCCGTAATTGACCTGGTCTTGCCAGACGGGTCTGCCATGCGGCAAGCAGTGGCGTATGGCGCTCTCTCTCATCATAACGGCTTGCTTACCTATAAAAATCAAGGCTTGGTGGGCAGTGTTTGGGCAAGCGGAGAATCCCTCTTAATTCAAGACTACAGCATTTGGCAAAAGCGGCTGCCCAAATTTGTTGAGGCTGGCTTTAAATCTGTGCTGGGCGTGCCGCTAAAAGTGGGCGATACCGTCATTGGCGTGCTGTCAATTTCCTGCGCCGAACCTGAGCAAACCTTTCTACCAGAGCAAGTTCACCTGATGGAGCGTTTTGCGGCGCTGGCATCATTGGCAATTGATAACGCCCGCTTGTATGAAATGGCTCAAACCGAATTGCAAGAACGCCGCAACACCGAATCCGCTCTGCGCTCCAGTGAAGAACGCTTTCGCAAGGTCTTCAATAATAAATATGTAGCCATCGCCATTGTGACTCTGGAAGAAGGCAAGTTTCTCGAAGCGAACCCCGCCTTTTGGGAACTGAGCGGGCTTGACCCCCAAACCGCGCTTGGGCGCACTTCTCTTGAATTAAATATGTGGAAAGACCCGCACGGGCGCGATCAACTGGTGCAGAACTTATTGAAAGAAAAATCCCTCAATAATGTTCATGTTGAATTTCAAAGAGACAACCAGCCCAACCGAACTTCAATTGCCTTTTATGAACTACTGACAATAGACGACCAATTTTGTATTCTCTGCATGTTTTATGACGTATCCGAGCAATTGCAAATTGAGCGTGCGCTTAAAGAAAGCGAAGAACGAATGCGCGCCATCCTCAACTCAATTCCCGACATGATTTTTGAAATATCAAATGACGGCGTTATTTTAGACTTTATGGCATCTTCCGAATTACCCCCCGCCCTGCCGCCAGAGCAATTTATTGGTAAAAATGTGCAAAATATCTTTCCACCGTCTATTGCACAGCCAACCCTGTTTGCGCTTGGGCGTGCGCTGGCAACCGATCAACTGCACGCTTTTGAATATGGACTGCCCCCCGGAGAAGAAACTCAATTTTTTGAAGCGCGCATCTCCGCCATTACCCCCTACTCCGCCATGATGATGGTGCGCGATATTAGCCAGCGCAAATGGGTTGAGACCGAACGCGAGAAGTTGATTAATGAACTGGAAGACAAAAACAGCGAACTGGAACGCTTTACCTACACCGTCTCGCACGATCTAAAATCCCCGCTCATCACCATAAAAGGCTTCCTCGGCTTTCTGGAACAAGACGCAGCCAGCGGCAACACTGCGCGTTTGAAAGCCGATATTCAACGCATTGCCAACGCCGCCGACAAAATGCAATTGCTGTTAAACGAACTGCTGGACCTGACCCGTATTGGGCGCATTATTACCCCCCATCAATATATAAATTTTTACGAACTTACGCGCGAAGCGGTAGAACTGGTGCATGGACAAATTCAAAACAAGGGCATTCAAATTTCCATTCAAGAAAACCTGCCCATCGTTTATGGTGACCGCCAACGGCTGATGGAAGCCCTGCAAAACTTAATTGACAACGCCGCCAAATTTATGGGAGACCAACCCAACCCCCGAATTGAAATTGGGCAGCAGGGCTTTGAAGACGCCAAGCCCATTTTTTATGTCAAAGATAACGGCATTGGCATTGACGTTTTGCATCACGACCGTATTTTTGGCTTATTCAACAAACTGGACGCCAACTCGGACGGCACAGGCATTGGGCTTGCCCTTGTCAAAAGAATTATCGAAATTCACGGCGGCAGAATTTGGGTCGAGAGTGAACAAGCCAACGGGGCGGCTTTCTTCTTCACTTTGCGCACAGAACCCGCCGCCTGATTTGGTGTTATAAATGGCAATATCTCATCCTTGGAGGATTTTTAATGAAACGTGCAGTCAGCATCAGCATTGGCTCATCCAAAAGAAACAAGGCAGTTGAAGTAACCCTGCTTGGCGAAAAAATTAGCATTGAGCGTATTGGGACAGATGGGGATATGGAAGCCGCCGCCCTAAAATACAAAGAACTGGATGGCACAGTGGATGCCTTCGGCATGGGCGGCGGTGACTTGGGCGCCATGACCGACGGAAAATGGTATCCTTTTTATTCCGTGCTGCCCATGGCGCGTTACGTCAAAAAAACACCGCTGGTAGACGGCACCGGATTAAAAAACACGCTCGAAAATAAAGCCCCCGCATTCCTCGACCAAAAAATTGGAGACTACATCAACGCACGCGGGCGCAAAGTATTAATGATCGCCGGAGTTGACCGCTGGGGGCTTTCAAAAGCCTTTGTAGACGCCGGCTTTGAAACCATCTTCGGCGACTTAATGTTCGGCTTGGACCTGCCATTCGTCATTTACTCGCTGGCTCAACTAAAGACCCTCGCCGCCCTGCTCATGCCCATTGCCGGAAGATTGCCCTACTCGTGGATTTACCCCATCGGTGAAAAACAGGAAAAGCGTACCCCCAAATGGGGAAAATATTACGAATGGGCAACTGTCATCGCCGGCGACTTTCATATGATTCGCCGTTTTATGCCCGAAAAATTAGAGGGCAAAGTCGTTGTCACCAACACCACCACACAAGAAAACGTGGAAGAACTTCGCAAAGCCGGCGTGAAATACCTAATCACCACCACCCCCGTTTTGGAAGGGCGCTCCTTTGGCACCAACATGATGGAAGCCGCACTGGTGGCAGTGGCTGGCAAAGGACGCCCGCTGACTTGGGCTGAACTAACCGAAATGCTCGACAAACTTGGTTTTGAACCACAATTACAGGAGTTGAATTAATTATGGATGCAATTGTCACTGCCGGCGGAATTCCGCAACCCGGCGATCCTTTATACGCCTATTCCAATGGAAATTCCAAAGCCCTCATTGACATCGCTGGCAAACCCATGGTGCAGTGGGTCTTGGACGCGCTCAGCGATTCAAAAGAAGTGGATAACGTGATTGTGATTGGTCTGACTGCCAAGAGCGGGCTAACCTGTAAAAAGCCCCTTTATTATCTTTCCAATCAGGGACGTATGCTTGCCAATATTGTTGCAGGCGTTAGCAAATCTGTAGAACTTAACAAAAAGAATCAATACGTTCTCCTTGTTTCTTCAGACATTCCCGCCCTCAAACCCGAAATGGTGGACTGGCTGGTGAATACCTCCAAACAAACCCAAGACGATATTTATTACGGCGTTTGCCCGCGAGACGTAATGGAAACCCGTTTTCCCACCTCACACCGCACCTACACTCAATTAAAAGATGTGCAGGTCTGCGGCGCAGACGTTAATGTCATTCACGTCAGCATGACCACCGATCACCTTGACACTTGGGAAAAATTAATCGGCAACCGCAAAAGTCCGCTTGCCTCGGCGGCGGTTATCGGCTGGGATACCTTGTTTCTGCTTTTCACACGCCAGATCACCTTGCAGGGCTTGGTCGAAAAAGCCTCCCAGCGAATTGGCATTAAGGGGCGCATTATTATTTGGGATAAAGCAGAACCTTGTATGGATATAGACAAGCCGAATCAATTGGAACTTATGCGCGAAGACCTGGCGCAGCAAAAAAAGAAGGCAGACGCCGCCGCAAAAAGAAAAGCCGCGCCCGCCAAAAAAACAGCTGCCCCCAAGGTACGCGCGCAGGTTAAAGCAAAGGCAAATCAAAAATGAATTTGCGTTCTCTGCTAGAACTGGATGCCCATCTTTCAGATCAATTGCGCGTGGCAGAAAAGCCAGGCATGTTGCGCAATATTGCCGTCTTTTTTGCGCACTCTGGCGATTCGTGGTTTTGGGCGCTGGCGCTTCTCCTCGGCTGGTTTTTCAGCAGCGCCCTCTGGAAGCAGTGGGAAGTGGTTGAATTCTTCGGCATTCTTGGGCTGGCAGGCGTGGTGCTTGCCATTAAATTTCTTGTTCGGCGTGAAAGACCGCAAGGCGAGTGGGGCAGCATATACCGCAACACCGACCCGCACTCCTTCCCCTCTGGTCATGCGGCGCGCGCCTTTCTCATTGCTGTGGTGGCGGGTGCATTGGCTCCGCTCTGGCTGGGCATATTCCTCTGGGTTTGGGCGCCGTTGGTTTCATTGGCGCGCGTGGCAATGGGCGTGCATTATCTTTCAGACGTAATTGCCGGCGCTTTGTTAGGCGCTCTTATTGGCGTGATTGGCTTGCAAATTTACCCCCCTATGGTAGATTGGCTGGTTTCATGGGTTGGCTTTCCGCTTTGGTAACACTTCACCCTTTAAAATAAAAAAAGACATGGCAGCAAACTTTTGCCCATGTCTTTTTTTGTTCGGGTTGAAAAATTCCATTACCGCAAAAGTCTTCTTTTCCCATCCGCTACATACCACTCTCTGATAAAATCACCCCACTATGGCAAATGAATCC
>DYML01000177.1 GCA_020721605.1 Anaerolinea thermophila | reverse complement strand
TGCTCATCAGCCTCAGCCTGACCGCCGTCACCTATCCCAAATGGCTGCGCTGGGTAATGGGCTTGTGGGTCTGGGTCATCCTCGCCTCGCTGATTTTCCTCGGCGCTGCGGTGATGATGAATTACGGACCGTTTTAAGGACTCAAACGCTTCGCGTCCCGACTTTTGACAGCCAACGACAGGAGTCGTTGGACTCCAAAATGAGACAACATGATTAACATCCCTGCGACATACGAATCATCCCGTGAGCGATTCCGCTCCGCGCTCGCCTCCCTTTCTAACCATTGGGCTGATTCCCGTTTACTGAGTCATTCACTAGCTGACAATTCTGACCTGACGATTGACGTTCTTTCCGCAGACGCGACCCGTGAAAAACAAAAACTGCTCATCATCACGACAGGCTTGCACGGCATCGAAGGCTATGTCGGCGCGGCGGTTTTGCAACTCTTCATCGAAGAAACCCTGCCGCGTCTCGACCCTGAAACAACGGGACTTCTCCTCGTCCATCCCATCAACCCGTACGGGATGAAGAACCGCGCGCGCGTCAACCAAAACAGCGTTGACCTCAACCGCAACTTTGAAGATGACCTGTCCGCGCTGAAAGCGTTGAACCCGCACTACGAGTCGCTTGCCCCGCTGTTGAATCCTGCCCGCCCGCTGAAAAATCCGCTGTACGAAAAAATTGCCTTCGCCTGGAACGTGCTGAAAGCCCTGCCGCGCGGCGCAAGCCTGATTCGTGAAACGGCGTTGATGGGACAGTACCGCGTCCGCAATGGGATGTACTTCGGCGGCTTCGAGCCGCAAGAGGAAACCAAATTCATCCAGCAGGTTATACTCAATTTTACAAGTGGCTACGCGCAAGCCGTTTTTCTCGACATCCACACGGGCTACGGTCCGCGCTGGCAGATGACGCTCTGCAACCCGCCGTCAGAGCAGATGACCGCCCAGGAAACAGCAACCCGCTTCGGGCTGCCGCTGGTAGCGGGGACAAATCCCGAAGAGTTTTACACCATCCACGGCGATATGGTCGAATACTTCCACAAAATAATCAGTCCGCAAAAGAAAATCTACGCCGCCGCGCTGGAGTTTGGGACATACGGCGACTCGCTGCTGGAATCCATTCACAGCCTGCGGACGACGGTTTTTGAAAACGCGCTGCGCTGGCACGGCGGAAGCGACGCCATGCGCGAGTGGATGAAGCGCGAATACGACGAGTTATTCCTACCGTCTGACCCCAAGTGGCGGCAAAAAGCCGAAGCGGACGCGCGCCAGGCATTCGAGGGCATTTTGAGCGCCGAGGGGTATTTGAAGTAGCGGCGTTTCATTGGGGCGAGTTACGAGTTACGAGTTACGAGTTACAAGTTACGTGTTGCGTGTTGCGTAAAACTTCAAAACGGAACACGCAACACGGTTTTCTCTCAACTCATTTGAGCAACAAAACGCCCCGAAGGTTCGATTTATCTCAAACCTTCGGGGCAAAACTTACCAATCACCACTTACCAATTACTATGTTGTTTCCGTCACCTTGCGGATACTGCGCGGCTGTTCGGTGTTGAAGCCCTTGGCAAGGGTCAGGTGATAGGCAAACAACTGCGCGGGCAAAATGCTCGCCAGCGGCGAAAGCCATTCGGGGACATCGGCGGGGATGGTCAGCGGGACTTGCGCCAACGACAATGCTTTTTTGTCATTTGAAATGACCACCAACTCAGCCGAAAGGTCGCGCAGCCGTTTGAGCATTTCCAACATGGAATCGAAGACCTTGCCTTTCGGCGCAACCGCAAAGACGGGATAACCTTTCACCATCATGGCAATCGGTCCGTGCGCGAAATCGGCGGAGGAATACGGCTCGGCGATGATGTAAGTCAGTTCCTTCATTTTCAGCGCCCACTCGAAAGCGGTGGCATAGTTGAATCCGCGCCCCAGCACGACGGTCTGGTCAATGTAACGATAGCGCTGCGCCGCCTGCGAGATGAAGTCATCCTGCTTCAAGGCTTGCGTCATCCACGCGGGGACTTTCGCCAACTCGACCCAGGCTTTCTTCGTCCCATGCAGGGCAGCGGAAAGCATTGCCACAGCCATCAACTCGGCAGTGTAGGTCTTGGTCGCGGCGACGGCTTTTTCCGCGCCCGCTTGAATATCGAACACAAAATCGGAAGTTTGCGCCAGCGGAGAATTCGGCTCGTTGGTGATAGAGAGAGTCAGGCAGCCCTGCTTCTTCCCCTCCTCCAGCACGCTGACAATATCAGGCGATTTGCCCGACTGCGAAATACCGATCACCAGCGCATTTTTCAATTTGGGCGGTTGCTTGTAGTAGGTAAAAAGCGACGGCGTCGCCAGCGCAAGCGGAAGCCCGTTCATTGCGCCAAGCAGGTAATTTGCGTAACGTCCCGCATTATCCGAGGTGCCGCGCGCCGCGAGGAAAACATATTGGATGTCACGCTTTTGAATTTCGGCGGCGATCCGCTCGACGGTTTTACGTTGTGAAAAAAGCAGGGATTTGATTCGGTCGGGTTGTTCGGTGATTTCAGAATAGAGGGTCATTTAATATTTTCCAATTTTCTCGGCAAGCGGGGTGAGTAATTCCATTTTCCACGGCTCGACACGCGGCGCGATGGAGCACGCCGAACTGAGGATGTATCCGCCGCCAGGCTTGCCGATTTGAATCCGCTCGCTGGCTTCGGCAAGCACTTCTTCCTTTGTGGTGTATTCCAAAATTGAAACGGAGTTCATGTTGCCCTTCAAAAAAAGCCGCTGACCGACTCCGTTCTTGGCATCTGCCAATTCCACATTTCCGAGCGGGTGCGGGTCGAGGGTGTCAATGCCCAGCGTGCCAGTCTGTTCCATCAATTCGAGGCGGTCGCCAATTTTTCCGCAGGTGTGGGTGTAGACGGGGATGTTGAATTTTTTTACAGCGTCCACCACGCGGCTTTCAAATGGAACGACATATTCGGCATACATCTTCGGGGAGATAAATCCGCCGCCCGCAAACGCGGATGAAATCAGCACCGCATCAACTCCCCTTTTTGCCTGACCAACCGCCCAGGCAATGGACGCCTCTGTCAGCCTGTCCAGCAACGCCTTGACCTTCTCCTTGTATTTGATCAAGCCGATGATGGCATTTTGGTAGCCAATCAATTCGAGGTAATGCGTGAACGGGGAAAACGTCTCGCCGTGAACTGAAACTTCCCCGTTGGTCTTCGCGCGAACCAGGTCAATCGTGTCCAAAAAATAATCGGGGATTTCGCTCAACGGTGCGGAATCATTTTTGCCTTCGAGCCAGGGGATGTGATAAGTATTCCAAACATAACCGACAAACTGGTCAACGTTTTCGAGGTGGTCGGGGTCGAGGGTTTTCAGGTCAGCGCGGGGCTGTAATTCGGGGCGGGCGGTGTAAACGTATTGCGCGTTGTCGTCCCATGGAATCAAGGTCACATGCCCGTTGCGCCAGGTGACCACTTCACCCTTTTTGATTTCCTCCACCTTTTTGATTTGCCTCAACACATCGCGCGGACGCCCAGGCAGGTTGACGAGAATCCCGTCGAACCGATAACGCCTCTGCATCCTGACCAACGCTTCGGCAAAGCCTTCGCTGGTGAACCAGATTTCATGCGGCTTGAGTCCCGCGTTCAGAAAATAATGTCCCAGCGCCAGTTGACACATGACAGGCACGCGGTCAGCCTCTTTGTGCTGCATTGCCAGCGCAATGCGTTCGCGTCCGTTCATCAAACTATCCCTTCACCGCGCCAGCCGTGAGTCCTTTGATAAATTCACGCGACAGCAACACATACAAAATCAAAAGCGGAACCGCCGCCAGCGAAAGGACAGCCAGCGCGCGAGTCCAGTCGGTGCGGTATTGACCGAACAACAACGAGACACCGAGCGCAACCGTCCGCGATTCTTCCGAGCGGATAAAGACCAGCGGGAACCAAAAATCATTCCAAATCTTAATCATGTTGAAGATGGCAACGGTGGCAAGCGCGGGACGCATGAGCGGCACGACAATTTTGCTGTAAATCTGCCACTCCGAAGCGCCGTCCACTTTTGCCGCGTCAAACATCTCGTTGGGAAGTTCCTTGATGAAAGCCGTCAGCACGAAGGTCGCTATCGGCATTCCCATCGCCACATAGACGGGAATCAGGCTCCAGATGGTATCCTGCAAGTTCAAGGCTTTAATGAGCCGCACGAGGTCAATCGTCCCCAAGCGGATGGGAATCATCAAGCCCGCGATGAAAAAGACGTAGAGAAAATTCGCAAACGGCGACTTCCATTTTGCGAGAGCGTACGCCGCCATCGAACCCACCAACAAAATCAGGGTCAGCGAGAGAACGGTGACAATCAGCGTGTTGGTGAAGTACACATCAAAGCGTCCCGTTTTCCATGCGGCAATGTAGCCATCGAAGGTGAAATTTTTGGGAAAGCCAAACGGGTCTTTGAAAATTTCCTTCTGCGGCTTGAACGAGTTGATAATCAACGTCCAGAGCGGGAACAACACAATGACAGACCAGACCGTCAGGATAATATAAGTAAGCGCTTGGTTAAGTTTAAATTTACGCATGATATTTTCTCCCGACTAGGCTTCATCTGAATTGCGGCGCGACAGGTAGAGCCAGAACAATACGCCTGTCATCAAAATCAAAAAGGTGATGGTGGCAATCGCCGCGCCCATGCCCATGTTTGGAATGCCTACGGGATGTTCGCCCGCAATACCCGTGCGATAGAAAAGCGTCGCCAACAAATCTGTGGAATAGGACGGCTCGCCCTTCGCGCCCGCCATGGCATAGATGACATCGAAGGCGTTGAAGTTGTCCACGAAAGTCAGGATGGCGACAATGCCGACGATGGGTTTCAAGAGCGGGAATTTAATCTTCCAGAAAATTTCCCATTCAGAAGCGCCGTCAATGCGCGCGGCTTCGAGCAACTCATCGGAAATCCCCATCAGCCCCGCCAGGAACATGACGGTCGGCATTCCCACCCACTGCCAACTGGATACCAATGCAATAATGGGCAGCGCCAAATTCTCCCTGCCCAGCCAGGGCAGCGCCCACTGCCGCAAATCCATTGCGACAAGAATTTTATTGACCGCCCCCCAGTTCGGATTCAGAATCAAAGTCCACAGAAAACCAGTGACCAGCACGGAGAGGGTAGCAGGGGTAAAAATAATCGTGCGGAAAAAATTCCTGCCCTTAAATTCAGAAGATAAAAGATTCGCAAACAGCAATCCGAGACTGTTTTGCACGACCATGTGAATGGCAAAGAAGATGGTGGTATGCAGGACTGCGCCAAAAAATTTTTCGCGCCAGAGCGGATTTGTAAACAGGTCTATGTAATTTTGCAAGCCAACAAATTTGGTTGGGTTGTACCCTTCCCCCGTGTACAGGCTGAGACGTAAAGAGTCGAAGAGAGGTACTGCCATGAAGGTCAGGTAAATCAACAGGGCGGGAAGCAGGAACAGCGCCCAGGTTATTTTGCGGCGATTTTCATTGCTAAGCAATGCCGCACTTCGTTTTCCCGAAGAAATCATCTGGCTCATACTCTCTCCTCGTTTGGCTGGCAGGGATGGTTTCCCATCCCTGCCAACAAAATTATTTGCCGATGTTACGAACCCTCACCCTAACCCTCTCCCGTTGGAGAGGGAACTCCCTTCCCCTTTTTGGGGAAGGGGTGGGGATGAGGGAGAATACTTACTACTTGCAGGTCTTAGCGGGTTCGTACCAGCCAGCCAAATCAGCCTGGAAGGCGTCAGCGGCTTCTTGCGGAGTCTTCTCATCCTTCAACACGGCAATCACGTTGTTGTTGAGGGAGGTGTAGGCATCCACACTGCCAGAGGGCGCAGCGAGGAGTTTTTCCCAAACGAAGCGGATGTCAACGCCCTTGGCGGCGCCGTTGAACGCCATGAATTCGGCGGCAATCGGGTCGCTCAGGGTCGGGACTTCCTTGGTCAGCGGGAAGAAGCCAGGCAGGTTGTTGCCGAGCAATTCAGCGAACTTGGCAGACTCAAGGAATTCGAGGAAGGTCATTGCCGCTTCGAGGTTCGGGGAACCAGCGTTGGCGCCAACTGCCGCGTCGATGTGGAAGGTCACATATTGGTCTTTGCCTGCGAGAGCGGGCGGGTAGAAAACGCCCCACTCAAAATCGGTGGCGTCTTTCTCAAAACCAGCAATGCTCCAAGAACCATCAAGCATCATGGCAGCCTGTCCCTGCGCGAACAACTGGGCAGAGTCATAGTAGCTGGTGGCTTCAAAGCCTGTCGGCAGGTAGGGCTGCATATCCTTAATTTGTTGGAAGGAAGCAACCATTTCCTCGCTGTTGAAACAGCGTTCGCCGTTCAAGTAAGCCATACGACCTTCGTAGCCGCCGATGTTGCTGGGGATGAACTGCATCATCACAACTTCGTTGATGTCCCAGGCGTCTTTGGTGCCATTGGCGAAGGGGATTACGCCAGCATCCAACAATTTCTGCGAGGCAGCCATCAGGTCTTCCCAAGTGGCAGGAACTTCAATGCCATTCGCGGCGAAGATGTCTTTATTGTAGTAAATACCATGCGAAACTGCAATAATCGGCACGGCATAGGGTTCGCCAGCGTCAGTCGCCCACGGGGAGCGGGAAGCGGCGGTGAAGGTGTCGTTAATGCCAGGCAAGTCTTTCAACGAGGCAACGTAGCCAGCGTCAAACAGTTCACGACCCGTAGCGAAGGAACGGACGAAGTACAAATCGGGACCCGTGCCAGTTTCCAGTTGGGTGCGGAGCGTGGCATTGTAATCGGGAGGATTGGTCGGGTCGAACTTGACAGTGATGTTGGGATATTCCTCGTGGAAGGCGGCGGTAATGACTTCCCAAGCGGCAACATCGTCCACGCGCCAGGAACCCAGGGTAAGGGTAATCTCTTCTGCGGCGGGGGCTTCGGTGGCGGCAGGCTCGGCAGGAGCCTCAGTCGCGGCGGGGGCTTCCACAGCGGGAGCCTCGGTAGCAACGGGAGCGGGCGCGCCGCAGGCGGTCAACATCATGCTGACCAAAATCAACACAGACAACAAACCAAACAGTTTCTTTTGCATTTTCTTCTCCTTGTTATATTTTGGAAAACGATTGATACGGACGAACGCTCATTTCAAAATTCTGTTTTTTCTCCTTTCATGTCCGTAATTCAAGTATCAGGATTTCAACCCATCCTGTTAACTCGCTCTTGAACGTCCAGCGCAAAGCGTTGAACGAAC
>DYML01000176.1 GCA_020721605.1 Anaerolinea thermophila | reverse complement strand
GTGCCAGACCCGGGATTGCGATTAATAAACCTCACATCGTCACGGGCAATATCCGAAATTTGCTTAATAGATTTGGGGTTGCCCGCCGCAAGCATAAGCCCTTGCGTACGATAGGCAAGCGTTACCAGTTCTACAGGGCGGTCGGGGAAGAGATGCCGCACCGTAGACGTGTTGTACCCGCCTGTTTCGTCCAAAATGTGCGCGCCCGCAATTTGACACAAGCCCTGACGTAAATTCATTAGCCCATCCAGCGAACCAACGGGCATTCCCAGCAAGGTGATGTGTTTTTTCAAATGAACGGCAACTTCCTCCAGCGCCAGGTCGTGGCTGCCGGAAAAAATCAGCACCGATTTTTTACTTTTGGGTAAAATCATTTCCTGTAAAAGAAAAGCCCCGCCCTTTGCGCGGTAGAATTTTTCCTGCACTTTGGCTGTGCGGCGAATTTCACTCACCTCGATCAGGCTGCCGGCTTCGAGGGCTAGGATATGATGGCGCACCCAGGCAGGAGATTGCTGTAATTTTTGCGCCAGTTGCGTTAGCGTGGCGGGTTCGTCCATCAACAGGCGCAAAATTTCCATGCGGCGCGAATCTGCCAGCAGCTTAATTTGATCAAATGTACGAATTGGCTCAACAGTTTGCATTTGGCGCCTCGTAGTCATGGCTGGCAGAGCGAAGGTTCTGCTAAAAGTGGTATGGTCTGACTATTTTTACAGAAAAATTAAGGAAAAACTTAATGGTGAGTTTATAAGAAAGCGTCCATTATGTCAACCTGCTTTAGGAACTTACCTGTGAAATGCTTGCTTTGTGTACAAGAATTTTTTGCCATAAAGTGTCACGAAGGTTTTTAAGGTTTTCCTTTGTTGTCTTTGTTGTTGAAGCCTTTTTGCCGAAGGTCGGTTTGTCCGGATTAGGCAAGGAGATTGTTTCGTTCCTCCAGTGACACGCTTCGCGTCATCATTGTTGTTAGACGGACTGCAAAATCTTCAGGTTTTGCAGTCCGTCTAATATTTTTTAACGCCCCCCACAATTTTCAGGGGGTTATTGACAAACGGGGGGCTATTTTGTACAATATATCAGATGTCTGATGTCTGATATGTAAAAGCGTGTCCAGTCTTCAGAAAGGAGGTTGCCAGCAAGCGAAAGTAAATTTGCCCTTTCCCGTCTTTTGGGTTTCGTGTCACTCACTAAATTTTCCCAAGGAGAAAAGATGAAAAAGCTTACGTTTCTATTCGCAACACTCGCGATCTTGAGCATTCTACTGGCATCCTGCGCCCCGCAGGCTACCGAAGCGCCCGCCGTCGTGGAAGAACCCGCCGAGGCTGAGGCACCCGCCGCCACCGAGGCGCCAACTGAAGCCCCCGTCAAGGAAATCACCATCACCTACTGGGCGTTTGGCAGTGAAGGCTCCGCCATGGCGGACGGCACGCTCTGGACAGATTGGTACGCCAAGATTTTCGATGAATACGAAGCCGCCCACCCCGGCATCACGATTGACTTTGCGCTTAAGGGTTACGACGCCAGCGGCAGCACGCTGGTAGTTGATACCGCTGTCGCGGCTGGGACTCCGCCTGATGTTTATTTCGACACCAAGTTCCGTGTCAAGAAATATCAAGACACCCAACTGCTCGAAGATTTGACCCCCGCCCTGACTGCGGATGATATCGCTACTTATGACCCCGTTTCCATCGAAGGCTCGAAGAGTGGTGACATGATGTGGAGCATCCCCGCCGATGGCGGCTACTGGAACATGATCGTCAACAAGTCCCTGTTCGAGAAGGCTGGCAAGGCTGACTTGCTTCCCCAAGCCCCTGATTACAGTTGGACAACCGAAGAATTCATGGCAGCCTGTGACGCGATCAACGACCCCGCGAATGGCGTGTACTGCACGGCTTTCTTCGCGGGCAGCACCTCGATGGACTCAGCCACCAACCAATGGCTGGCTGGCTTCCCCGAATGCAAATTCTTCGACGCGGCATCCACCCAGTACACGGTCAACAGCCCGGCTTGTGTGGAAGCATTCACCTTCATGCACACCATCTACGAAAACGGCTACATGGTTCCCGGCGCGGCTGGCTTGATTGACGACACCACCGACCCGTACTGGCTCAGTCAGCAGGTTGCGGTTTTGGGTCAGGGCAACTGGTACGACAGCATCACCAAGAAGTCGGCTGGAGAGGGCGCTATCGAAGCCTTCGATTACATCTTCGTCCAGTTCCCGAACAAGCCCGGCGAACCTGTCACCCCGGCGGGCATGTCCAACCCGGATGTGTGGGGCGTCTTCAAGCAGAGCGACCCCGACAAACTGCAAGCCGTTTACGAGTTGATTAACTACATGCAGCAGCCTGAAATGGTTTCTGCGATTGCCGCTGGCTGGGGCAAGATTCCCGTCCGCACCGACGCGGCATTCGAGAGCGACGACCCCGCTGTGGCGGAACCGCTTGCCGCCGCCCGCAAGTTCGGCGCCTACGACCCGTACTTTGTGAACGGAGTCCCCTGCAATTACAATGATGTCCGTCAGGCTTGGGCGGAAGCCCGTCAGGCTTTCTGGCAGGATGACGCCGACGTTCAAGCAATTCTCGATGGCTTCGTGGAACGCGCCAACGGCATCGTCACCAGTTGCCCGTAGAATGTAACGTGTTGCGTGTTGCGTGGGATAAACCGTTCAAAACGGAACACGCACCACGCCACATGGGTTTCTCTCAACTCATTTGCCACAAAACATGTAATTTGACCTATGAGCCCAAACTGTTCGAGACTGCTCGCGGCAGTTTGGGCTCAAACATTTGCAAGCTGGAGGTTCGGACTTGTGACAAACATCAAGACTCTTGCCAAAGAAATCCGAAGGGGCTGGACAGGCTACCTGTTCATCGCGCCAGGCTATCTTGCCTTTATCGCCTTCATGCTGCTCCCCATTCTTTTTGCCATCAGCCTCTCATTTTATAAAGTCTCCTTCAACCTCGAAGCCCGACAGTTCGCGGGGTTTGGTCAATACGCCATTTTGTTCAAAGACCCCATCTTCAAGCAGGCGCTTCTCAACACCATCAATTACACGCTTGTCATTGTCCCTGCCACCATTTTCATTTCCCTCGTTGTCGCCCTGCTCATTGACCCGCTCGGACCCCGCTCACAATCTTTCTTTCGCGGCGCGTTCTACCTGCCTGGCGTGGCGGGCGGAGTCGTCCTCTCGGTCGTCTACCTGTGGATTTTCAACCCCACCTATGGCTTGATGAATTACCTGCTGGGTTTGTTTGGGATTAAACCCATCCTCTGGCTGGCGACCGCCCCCTACAGTTTTTGGGCGGTCTGCCTGGTCGTGCTGACCTTCACCATCGGACAGCCCATCATCCTTTTCCTCGCGGGGTTGGCAGGGATTTCGCAGGACATGCTCGACGCCGCCACTGTGGACGGGGCAAGCGATTTGCAACGGACGTTTTACATTCGGCTTCCAATGTTGCGTCCCGTTTTGCTCTTCGTGCTGGCGACCCAAACGATTCAGGTCTTCCAACTTTGGGAAGTGATTTTCATGGTCACGGGCGGAGGTCCGTTCAACTCCAGCACGTCACTGGTTTACCTGATTTATCAAACTGCCTTCATCGGCGGAAATTATGGCAAGGCGTCTGCAATCGGCGTGGTCTTGATGGTCATCATCATGATTTTCACGCTGGCGCAATTGAAGTTTTGGAAACAGACCGACGTGTGAGGTGAACTATGACCGCCAAAATAAACAAACAAGACGCCTACCGCCGCGCTGTCGAGAAGTCAACGCGCTTCATCAGTTACGCCATGCTGACCGCCTTCGCCGTCACCTTCCTTTTGCCGCTGTACTGGATGTTCACTGGCTCGTTCAAACTTCAAACCGTGACGATGGCGGTTCCGCCTGAATTCTTCCCCGCCCACCCGACGCTTGAAAATTGGACAAGGCTTTTCACGGGACCCTGGCCCATCTTCCGCTGGGTGTTGAACAGCGTTGCCGTTTCCCTGCTGACCGTCGTGCTGGTGCTCATCGTCAGTTCGCTGACGGGTTACGGCTTCGGCAAGAAAAAATTTCCAGGCTCGAATGTTCTTTTCTTCATTCTTTTGTCCACCATGTTTTTGCCGAATCAGGTCATGCTCATTCCGCTCTTTTTGCTGGTGCGCTATCTGCATTTGACCTCCACCCTGCTCGGCACATACTTTGCGATGGCAATGCCGATGATTTCCTCGCCTTTCGGTATTTTTCTCATCAAACAATTTTGCTCCACCATCCCCGATGAACTAATCGATGCCGCCCGCATTGACGGCGCTTCGGAGTGGCAGGTTTTCACGCGCATCATCCTGCCGTTGTTGAAGCCCGCGCTGGCGGCGCTGTCCATTTTCACCTTCAATCAGGCGTGGAATTATTTCATGTGGCACATGGTTCTCGCCACAGATAAATTTCAGTACACCATCCCCGTCGGCGTTTCGATTATTTCGCGTACCCCAGCCATTGGCAAAATGCTGACCGACATCGGTATCACCATGGCAGGTGGAAGTTTCGGCGCGGTCTTTATGATTGGATTGTTCGTCGCCTTCCAGCAGTATTTCATCAGAGGCATCACCTTTGGAGCCGTGAAAGAATAATACAGCCTTTTATAAAGTCTTTTTTGTACACGGATTTGACGGAACACACAGATATACACGGATAAATCTCAGAAAAAAATCCGTTCTTTTCCGTGAAATCAGTGTAATCCGTGTACTGAAGAAACAGTCTCTATGGAGCAGAAACCGATGAACAACGAACAAGAAACCCTCTCCCGCCGCGCCAAGTTGATGTACGGAATCGGCGACGCGGGCATCAACCTGGCAGATACGATGGTCGGTTTGCTGTTCGCCATCTTCCTGACGGACGTGGTCGGACTCCGCCCTGGGCTGGCGGCGCTGGTCATCTTCATCGGGCGCACCTTCGATTACGTCAACGACCCGCTGATTGGCTATCTCTCCGACCGCACCCGCACCCGTTGGGGACGCCGCCGCCCGTTCATCCTGTTTGGGATGTTGCCCTTCGCCCTCGCCTACATCCTGCTCTGGTGGATTCCGCCCATCGCCTCGCAAACGGGACTCGCCATTTATTACGGCTTCGCCTTCGTTTTGTACGACACGCTGGCGACCGTTCTTTACATGCCCTACTTCGCGCTGACTCCCGAACTGACTTCGAACTACGACGAGCGCACCAGCCTGACGACCTATCGCATGGTTTTCTCGACCATCGGCGCGATGATTGCCTTTGTCGTTCCGCTGGCAATTATCGGCACGATGGACGCCGAAAGCGCGGGGCGCATTATGAAGGTTGGAGCGGGCGTGGCTTTCCTCAGCATTCTGCCGATGGTGGCGGTTTTTCTCGGCACACGCGAGAAGGCGGAACATCTGGAGCAGAAACAACCCAGTCTCAAAGAGTCCATGCTTGCCGCCGTCAAAAACAAGCCATTCCTCTACGCGGCTGGAATTTTCCTGCTCGGCTTGACTGCGCTTGACATCACGCAAGCCACCTTGCTTTATTTTCTCAAATATCACCTGCACCTCGAAGAAAATTATGACCTGGTCTTCGGCTTGCTCTTCGTCGCCGCGCTGCTCTCGTTTCCGCTGTGGAATTGGGTGGCGAGCCGTTGGGATAAAAAACGCGCCGTCATCTTTGGGATGATTTTCCTCGCCGTCTCGATTACCGTGATGGGCTTCATGCGACCCGAATGGGGATTGCCCATCCTGTTGATTTTCAGCACTCTCGTGGGGATTGGGCTTGGCGCAGTGCAAGTCCTGACCTGGTCGATGATTCCCGACGCGGTGGAGTGGGACGAACTGCAAACGGGTCAGCGTCACGAAGGCATGTTCTACAGCCTTGTGCAAACCCTGCGGAAAGTTGGCTCGTCGCTTTCACTGCCCTTCGTGCTGATGATGTTGGAATGGACGGGCTACGTCGCCAACGCGCCGACCCAGCCGCCTAACACCATCCTCGGCATTCAATCGTTGATTGGACCCATCCCCGCGACCTTCCTTTTACTTGGAATCTTTTTTGCAACGCGCTACCCGTTGGATAGAAAACGCTTCGCAGAACTTCGCGCAGAATTGGCTCGGCGTCACGCGGAGAAGGCGGAAGCGTGAAGACCTGGGTTGTCACCGACGACGGCAAGCACAACGCCTTCACCGACCTACTTTTCTGGCACGATTCGTTTTGGCTGATTTATGTTTCGTCGCCATCGCATTTTGCCAGCAAAAAAAGCCGACTCGTACTTTTGCGTTCGAGCGACGCGCAGACCTGGCATGAAGTCCAAAAATTCGATGGCAACGGCGAAGACATCCGCGACCCGAAGTTGGCAGTGATTCAAGGGCAGATGTTTTTGTACGCCCTGCTGAATCAGAAGTTCGACCCCGAACCTTACAAAACCATCGCCGCGCACAGCCCCGACGGGTTGAGTTGGTCGCCGTTTCGAGAAGTTGCTCCAAGCGGATGGCTGATGGGAAGACCCGTCACCTCGGATAATCAAATCTGGTATGCCCCCGCCCATCGGCTTGACCACGGCACGGCGGTCTTGTTGAAATCCACCGACGGCGTGAACTGGTCAATTCAAAGCCAGATTTTTGATGGCAGAGAAGAACGAGCCGACGAAACCGCGATTCAGTTTTTACAGGATGGACGGCTCATCGCCGTCACGCGGCTGGAAGCGGGCAGCAGTCTCTTCGGCAGTCCACAAGCTGGGACATTGATTTCCGTCGCGGCGAGTCCGTTCACTGCGTGGACTCAAATCACGAAGAGCCGCGTCACCCGCCTCGACGGTCCGACCCTGTTCAGGGTTGGCGATCAAGTCTACGCGGTGGGGCGAAGCCAGCCCAAAGTGTCGGCTCCGTTTCAAGGGTTGGGGTCAGCATTCAGCCAGAAAAAGACCGCGCTGTTCCTTGTGCAGGAAAATGCCGCAGGCTTAATCCATCTGACCGATTTGCCCAGTTGCGGAGATACATCCTATGCGGGTGTTGCAATCGCCGATGGAAAAGTTTTTATCAGTTACTACACCAATGACCCGCGCAAGGATTATCCCTGGCTTTGGGGAATGCTGCTTCCCACGCGGATTCAGATAACACAGATTGACTCTTTGCAATCTACATAAATTTATGTCATTGCGAGCCGCCGCTCTTGTTCCGCGAAGCGGGCGGCGCGGCAACCTCCCATTGAGCAGGAGATTGCTTCGGCACAAACCGCCTCG
>DYML01000175.1 GCA_020721605.1 Anaerolinea thermophila | reverse complement strand
ATTCAAATGCGGTTTGCTGCGGTCAAATTTTACCTTCGCCATAATGAAACTCCTTAAATTAATGAGAAAAACTTATGCTTTTAAAATTTCTTCTGCCACAGACTGCGATACTGGCGCATAGTGGTCAAATTCCATATTAAATACACCACGTCCTTGTGTAGCCGAGCGAAGTTGAGTTGCGTACCCAAACATTTCCGCCAAAGGAACCATGGCTTTAACTGCCTGCGCGTTGCCAAGGCGAACTTCCATGCCTTGGATCATTCCACGACGGCTGTTAATTTGCCCCATCACATCGCCAAGATATTCTTCTGGAACAACGACTTCCACCTTCATCATTGGCTCAAGCAAAATCGGGTGTCCCTTTTGAACGCCCTCTTTGAAGCCTAAAATTGCAGCCATTTTGAATGCCATTTCGCTTGAATCTACTTCATGGAAAGAGCCGTCGAACAATGTGACTTTTATGTCCACAACAGGGTAACCAGCAAGCACGCCACCCTCCGCTGCTTCTTTAAAACCTTTATCAATTGGGTTAATATATTCCTTGGGAATAGAACCGCCCACAATTTTATTTTCAAACACAATTCCGCTTCCACGCTCGCCTGGCTCCAAGGAAAATACGACATGCCCGTATTGACCTTTACCGCCAGACTGTTTGGCGTACTTGTAATTGACTTCTTTTACCGCCTTGGTAATCGACTCGCGGAACGCAACACGCGGGGCTCCTACATTCGCCTGCACCCTAAACTCACGCAATAAACGATCTACAATGATGTCGAGGTGCAACTCGCCCATTCCCCTAAGGATGGTTTGTCCGGAGTCCTCGTCGGTATTGACATGAAGCGTAGGATCTTCTTCTGCTAATTTACGAAGAGCCTCCCCCATTTTTTCTTGATCTGCCGAACTCTTAGGTTCAATCGCGATGGAAATAACCGGTTCAGGGAAGGAAATAGTTTCCAAAACGAGCGGTTTTGTGTCACAAAGAGTATCGCCTGTGAAACTTTCTTTAAAACCCAATACAGCGCCAATATCACCAGAGCGTATTTCAGCAACATCCTCGCGATGATCGGCGTGCATACGAATCAGGCGCCCAATGCGTTCTTTTTTGCCTTTTTTAGTGGAGTTTTGCACGGTTTGACCCTGACTCAAAACACCAGAGTAAACACGAACATAAGCAAGGCGACCCACATAAGGATCGGTTACAATTTTGAATACCAACGCCCCCAAAGGAGCATCATCCTGCGCGAGAATTTCAAAGGTGTTTTCAGGATCACCCGGTTCGGAGACAGTCATAGATGGCTTGTCTGCCGGAGAAGGAAGATAATCAACCACTGCATCAAGCAGAACTTGAACACCCTTGTTCTTTAAGGAAGAGCCGCAAAATACAGGGGCTGCTTTATTTGCCAAAACGCCCTTGCGAAGGGCGAGTTTAAGCTCTTCGATGCTTATTTCTTGGGCTTCGAGGAACTTCATTGTCAGCTCGTCGTCAAGTTCAGCAATTTTTTCGACCATTCTAGCGCGGTATTCTTGAGCCTGCGCCTTCAAATCATCTGGAATTTCAACGATATGAGGGTCTTTGCCCAAATCATCTTCCCAAACAATCGCCTTCATAGTAAGAAGGTCAACTACGCCCTTGAAGGTTGCCTCAAAGCCAATAGGAATTTGCATTGGGATGGGGTTAGCGCCCAAGCGGTCAATAATCGTTTCAATGGTACGTTCAAATGAAGCGCCAACACGATCCATTTTATTGACAAAACAAATACGCGGCACGCCATAACGATCAGCCTGGCGCCATACAGTTTCAGATTGAGGTTCAACGCCTTGCACAGCATCAAAGACAACAACGCCGCCATCCAACACACGCAAAGAGCGCTGAACTTCAGCAGTAAAGTCAATATGCCCAGGCGTATCAATAATATTAACTTGGTAGCCCTTCCATTCCGCTGATACAGCCGCCGAAACGATAGTAATACCCCGCTCCCGTTCCTGAACCATCCAGTCGGTTACTGTTGTGCCGTCATCGACAGAGCCAATACGATGAGTCATGCCCGTATAGAACATGATGCGCTCGGTGGTGGTGGTTTTTCCGGCATCAATGTGGGCAATAATGCCTATATTTCTGTATTTATCCAGCTGGTGTTCACGCGCCATAACTAACTACATCCTTAGAAAATATTATTAAAATCAAACACGATAATGAGAGAATGCACGGTTTGCTTCTGCCATTTTATGGGTTTCATCGCGTTTGCGAATAGCAGAACCTGTTTCGTTAAAAGCGTCAATCAACTCAGAAGCAAGTTTATCTGAAAACGACTTTCCAGAACGATCACGCGCGGCTGAAAGAATCCAACGAAGCGCCAATGTCATGCGGCGATCTGAAGAAACTTCCATAGGCACTTGATAAGTGGCGCCACCTACGCGACGCGGGCGCACTTCCATTGCAGGACCTACATTTTTAAGGGCGGCATCAAAAACATCCAGCGGATTTTTTTCGGTGCGTTCTTTGATTAAGTCCATTGCATCATAAATCAAGCCGACAGCAACACTTTTCTTGCCGCTCTTGAGTACATGCTGAACCATTGTCTGTACGTTGATGCTGTTAAAACGACTATCGGGAAGAATTTCCCTTTTTTCGGGTTTTGCTCTACGCATGCTTTACTCCATCTTTAGATTACTTAGGGCGCTTTGCCCCATACTTTGAACGACCCTGTTTACGATTAGCAACACCAGTAGTGTCAAGAGAGCCGCGTACAATGTGATAACGCACGCCAGGGAGATCTTTTACACGACCACCGCGCACCAATACAACAGAGTGTTCTTGTAATTGATGACCTTCACCAGGAATATAAGCCGTAACTTCAATTCCATTCGTCAAGCGCACACGAGCAATTTTGCGCAACGCAGAATTTGGCTTTTTGGGTGTCATGGTACGAACTACGGTACAAACACCTCGCTTTTGAGGCGCGCCTTTGTCCTGTCGTACTCGGCGCTGCTTGAAACTATTCAATGTAAACTGCAACGCTGGGGCTTTACTTTTTACTTTGCTGTTTTTTCGGCCCTTTCGGACCATTTGATTTACTGTCGGCATAATCGCCTCCGATTACAAATTCTTCCTGATTTAGTTTGAGTATTCGCAAGAAATGAGACCATCAACAATAATCCCTGATGGCCTCATTTGTAGCAACCAATGAGTCAAGCGGATATAAATCCACTCTGCTTTTTGAGCAACGGCTGAATAGTTTATCACGCCGTACCTTTTGCGTCAATGAAATTTCTTACTTCTTTCCAGATCGATTCTCGCCGAGGCTTAAAAGTCCCGTATCGTGCTTGGGAGGATGCGCCTTTTCGTCGTCTTTGCCAAATTTAACCACGTCACCACCTTCATTGATCGCCTCAACAGCAAGCCCTAGCGACTGTAACTCTTTGACAAGTACACGGAAGGAAGCAGGAATACTTGGCTCTTCAATCGGCTCGCCTTTTACAATCGCTTCATAAGTGTTAACACGACCTTGAACATCGTCAGATTTGACTGTAAGCATTTCTTGTAGGGTGTGTGCGGCGCCGTAGGCTTCCAACGCCCACACCTCCATTTCTCCAAAGCGCTGTCCGCCAAACTGCGCCTTGCCGCCAAGCGGTTGCTGGGTAACCAAACTATAAGGTCCAGTGGAGCGGGCGTGAACTTTGTCCTCAACAAGGTGGTGAAGTTTCAAAATAGTCATAACGCCGACGGTAACAGGTTGATCGTATGGCAGCCCAATTTTTCCGTCTCGCAGGGTTTGTTTACCGAGTGTCGGCAAAGGAATAATTTTTTCTTTCGACCATTCTTGCGCGGCTTCGTAAATTTTATCTTCTGGGATATGCCGCGTAACACCGTTGGCTTCCATCCACAACCGTAAACAGGCTTTAACTGTGATGTCGTCTATTTCTGGGTCTGGGTTTGCCACATCGCGGTCATCTAGTAAAATTTCTTCAGGTTTTGAATATCCCTTGTCGCGCAACCATTCTTTGGCGGTAGCGTGACGCGCATAATCTAAATCTGTCAGGCTGTATACATCATACTTACGCTTGCCTAGCCAATGTTCCAGATATAAGCGGCGAACTTCATCGTCATCCTGAATACTGGCTGGATCATATTCCTGTTCTTTTAGCCATTCCCAAGCACGTTCAGCGGATTCCTTCCACGATTGATCCATGATCCAAGCGCGAGCAAGTTCTGCTTCAATTTGCTCTTCTGTTGCGCCGTCAAAAACAGGTGTGATGGCACGAAAGCCCATGCGCTTTGCCGCCCAACCGAGGTGAACTTCCAAGACCTGACCGATATTCATACGACCAGGAACACCGAGAGGATTTAAGATGAGGTCAACAGGCGTGCCGTCTTCGAGAAACGGCATGTCTTCCACAGGCACAACCTTGGAGACCACACCCTTATTTCCATGACGCCCCGCCATTTTATCGCCTGCGGTGATCTTACGACGCTGCGCTACTGAGACGCGCACCATCATATCTACGCCAGCCGAGAGGTCGGAATTGTCTTCGCGGGTGAAGACTTTTACGTCCACGACTTTACCACGCTCGCCGTGAGGCATACGAAGCGAGGTGTCTTTCACGTCACGCGATTTTTCGCCAAAGATGGCGCGAAGCAAACGCTCTTCGGGGGTAAGTTCTTTTTCGCCTTTGGGCGTGATCTTGCCGACAAGAATGTCGTTGGGTCCAACTTCCGCGCCAATACGAATAATTCCATTTTCGTCCAAGTCTTTAATCGCGTCGTCGCCTACGTTGGGGATGTCGCGGGTAATTTCTTCGGGTCCTAGTTTTGTGTCACGCGCTTCCACTTCATGTTTTTCAATGTGAACTGAGGTAAAGCGGTCTTCCTGAACAAGGCGCTCAGAAAGCAAAATGGCGTCTTCAAAATTCCCGCCTTCCCACGAAAGAAATGCAACAACGACATTTTGCCCAAGAGCAAGCTGCCCATTATCTGTAGAAGAAGAGTCGGCAATAATATCGCCAGCCTTAACCAATTGCCCCTTTACCACAGAAGGGCGTTGATCAATACAAGTGCTTTGGTTGGAGCGCTGATATTTACGAAGTTGATAGACGTGATTTCCGCTTTTCTTTTCCTTGACCGTGATGGTTGCGCCAGTGACGGAGACGACTTCACCATCCGCGTCTGCAACAACAACCTGACCTGAGTCAAGCGCTGCATGACCTTCCATACCGGTAGAGACAAGCGGGGTTTCAGGACGAACCAGCGGGACAGCCTGAGCCATCATGTTTGACCCCATGAGCGCGCGATTGGCATCATCGTGTTCGAGGAAGGGAATCAATGCCGCGCTAATACCAACAACCTGATGCGGCGCCACATCCATGTAATCAATAAATTCCGAGCTTGAGAACATGAAGCCGGAATGATAACGACAGGAGATGCGCTCGCGAGAAAACTCTTTACTCTCCGTTAAATGCGAGTTTGCCTGAGCAATTGTGTATTTATCTTCTGCATCCGCAGAAAGATAAACAATTTCATCAGACACAAACGGAACAATATTTATATCACTTCCAGATTTTACAAGCCGTTTCATGGACTTGGAGTCAAGAAGTGTTCCTGCCTTGAAAAGTAGTTCTTCACCTTTGGCGTCTTTCACATCTTCGCGCAACGTGCGCCCTTCCAGTCGTTCATCGGCGGCGGGCAAAGTTCGATACACTCTGCGATAGGGTGTTTCAATAAAACCATACTCATTAACCCGCGCAAACGATGCCAGACGACCAATCAACCCAATGTTTGGTCCTTCGGGGGTTTCAATTGGGCAAATACGACCATAGTGAGAGTGATGAACATCGCGCACGTCAAAACCGGCGCGTTCACGGCGAAGACCGCCAGGTCCCAATGCTGAAAGCGTGCGCTTGTGGCGCAACTCTGCCAACGGGTTGGTTTGATCCATAAATTGCGAAAGTTGAGATGATCCAAAAAACTCGCGCAACGCAGCCACTACCGGGCGAATATTGACCAAAGTAACAGGCGATAGTTGTTCTTGGTCACGAATGGACATGCGCTCTTTGATGACGCGCTCCATGCGGCGCAAGCCAATACGCAGTTTATTCTGAATTAACTCACCAACCGTTTTTACACGGCGGTTTCCCAAGTGGTCAATATCATCGGGGCGCTCGGCTCCATTATTAATCTGGATCATGCGCCGAATTAGACGAACAACATCGCTCGCCGATACTGTGCGATGCGGGATCGGGATATTCAAGTCAAGTTTCTGATTGAGTTTGTAGCGCCCCACACGTTCGAGGTCGTAGTGTCGCTGATCAAACAATTGCTCTTCAAGAAACTGACGGGCGTTATCCAATGTTGCCGGATCACCTGGGCGCATTTTTTTGAAAAACTCAATCAAAGCGGCATTAGGAATTGTCTGATTGGAAAGACTCCAATCAGGTTCTTGTTTAAGCGAAGAGGCAATAAACATGCGCTCTGGGTTATTATCCACATCCTTAAAAATAGACAGGATTTCTTCATCCGTACCATATTTTATGGGTGAATCTTTTGTCCCATCATTCACAGCGGCAAGCGCTCGTAAGAAAACAGTGATCGGAACCGTGCGCTTGCGGTTAAACTTCAAGATAATATAATCAGATTTACGTGTTTCAAACTCCATCCACGCGCCACGATCTGGAATGAGCTTTGCCATTGCAAGCGGGCGACCAGTGGCGCGATCAACCGGGGCTTCAAAATACACGCCTGGCGATCGAATTAACTGAGAGACGACAACACGCTCCGTGCCATTGACAATGAAAGTACCCTTGTCGGTCATTTCAGGGAAATCGCCAAGAAAAATGTCCTGCTTGATTGGCTCTGGAATATCAGGTCCAGCCAAGAGAACAGAAACATACAAAGGGCTGGCGTATGTTAAATCACGCTCAACACACTCTTCAATTGTATGCTTGGGCTCTTCAAACCAATACTTAAGTCCCCATTCTCGCGATTCGGGACCACGGCTCGGAAAAAACAACTTCATTCCTTTGTTGTAAGACTCGATAGGTGATATTTCATGAAAAAGGTCATTCAAACCCTCTTTCTTAAGTCTTTTAAACGAATCAAGTTGCACTTCAATTAAATTGGGAAGATCTAACTTTACTGGAATACGCGCGTAAGTTTTTTGGGGTAAAGAAGATGACATTCTTCTCTCCTGAGTGTGACTGGGTTATAAAAGGATTTAACTGTCCCAATTGGACAGCGACCTAACATTATATCGAAACGAA
>DYML01000174.1 GCA_020721605.1 Anaerolinea thermophila | reverse complement strand
GAGATTCGCATTGATTAAATTAATTATACCTGTTTGAAAATCAGCCGCATGTTCTTAAACCGCAGAGTTTTATTCGGATCAATACGATTGGTTTTTTTAAATTTGTGAATATTGTTTGAACTGAGACAATAAAAAGAACATCATCCTTGTGTAAAGGCGATGTTCTTTTTATTGTCCAACTACAAAGCGGCAGGCTACTTCTTATTTTTTATCCACTTTTCGGTTTCCATCACCACAAAGACCAGCACGCCCGCGCCTGCCGCAATGGACAGGTCACAACCGCTTAGGGGAACAACCTCAAAAAAATGAGCCAACGCGGGAATATAAATGACCATCAGTTGTAAAACAACCACCAGCGCAGCCATGCCCGCCAATAACAGGTTACTCAACAAGCCCATCTTAAACAGAGATTCTTTGCTGGAGCGCGAAGCCAGCGCCTGAAAGACTTGCATGAATGCCAACGATGTAAAGATCATCGTCTGCCATTCCGAGCGACCCGAAAAGAAGTACCAGGAACCAAGCGCGAGGGCGAGAATGCCAATTAATGCGCCAACCCAAATGGTTTGTGCGCCCGCACCGCGAGAGAAGACCCCTTCCTTTGGAGAAAACGGTGCGCGCTTCATGGTGTCGGCTTCGGGGTTTTCCACGCCCATGCCCAAGCCAAGCAAGCCGTCTGTTAATAAGTTGAGCCAAAGCAATTGCAAAGGCAGCAGCGGCAACGGCTTGCCCAAAAATGGTGCAATCAACATAACCAAGACTTTGCCGATGTTGCCCGCCACGCTAAAGCGCACAAACTTGCGAATATTGTCGTAAATGGTGCGCCCCTCGCGCACAGATGCCACGATGGTTGCGAAGTTATCATCAAGCAGTACCAGGTCGGAGGCTTCTTTGGATACATCGGTGCCGGTAATGCCCATTGCCACGCCAATATCGGCTTTGCGCAGCGCGGGCGCGTCATTCACGCCGTCACCCGTCATCGAAACGATGTGCCCTTTTTCTTGCAGTGCCTGCACAATCTTCAATTTATGTTCGGGCGCAACACGGGCAAATACATTAACTTCTTCGACTACATTTTTTAGTTCTTCAAAACTCAGGTTTTCAATTTCAACGCCAGTGATTGCGCGGGCGTTGTCGGTGATTCCCAACTGGCGCGCAATTTCAATGGCAGTCAGCGGATGGTCTCCGGTAATCATCATGGGGCGAATGCCGGCGGCACGGCAGACAGCCACTGCATCTTTCACCTCGGCGCGCGGCGGGTCTATCATGCCGAACAAGCCAACGAGAGTCAATTGTTGTTCCAGGTCGGTTTGAATAATTTCGGGAATGGAGTCCATCAAGCGGAATGCAACGCCCAGCACACGCATTCCTTTTTTGGCAAGGCGATCATTCGCTGCCATCATTTTCTCACGCCAGGTTGAATCTAAAGCTTGCGCCTTTCCCTCCACCCAAATATAAGAGCAGACATCCAGTAAGCCGTCTACGCCGCCTTTGGTAAAAGCAATGTAGCGGTGGCTGCCCACTTCCAACCCTGCCAGCACCGTTGGGTCATAGCGGTCTAAATGGTGAACCGTCGTCATACGCTTGCGTTCCGAATCAAACGGAAGTTCTGCCGCGCGCGGGAAGGATGAGTCGAGGGATGATTTCCAATATCCCATTTTGGCGGCGGCAACCACCAAAGCCCCTTCGGTGGGATCGCCCAGCGTGTGATAGCGGTCATCCCCTGTGTCAATCAAACTGGAATCATTACAAAGTGCGCCGCCAATTGCCGCCAGCGATAAAGAAGATTGGGCAGGAGCGCCCAACCCACGAGTGGCGTGAAGCGTGCCGTTGCGCCCAATCTCTTCCGTTAAATCCAGGGCATGTTCGGCGACATCCAAAACAACCACGCTCATGCGATTTTCTGTCAGCGTGCCTGTTTTATCGGAACAGATCACCGTAACCGAGCCGAGCGTTTCAACCGCAGGCAATTTACGAATGAGCGCGTTGCGCTGCAACATACGCTGTGCGCCAAGCGCCAGGGTTACGGTAACCACAGCGGGCAAACCCTCTGGCACAATGGCAACGGCAACGCTGACAGCGGTAAGCAGCATGTGGCGAAGTTCATCGCCGCGCAGAAGACCCAGCACAAAAATAAGCGCGGCAATGCCCACGCCGATCAGCGCGAGATTTTTGCCAAGCGCGTCCAACCGCCGTTGCAGCGGAGTATTTTCCTGTTTGACTTGTTGGATGAGTTCGGCGATCTTGCCGAGTTCGGTCTGCATTCCTGTGGCGATCACCAACGCAAGCCCGCGCCCCTGGGTAACGATGGTTCCCATGTAGCCCATGTTGCGGCGATCACCGAGGGGCAGGTCTTCGCTGGAAAGCCTGGCGGTATGTTTTTCAATCGGCTCCGATTCGCCCGTGAGCGCGGCTTCCTGAACGCGAAGATTAACGGCTTCGATCAGGCGCAAGTCGGCAGGCAGGACGTTGCCCGCTTCCAGTTGAAGGATGTCGCCTGGCACCAGACCGTGCGCGGGAAGTTCCTGTAACTTGCCGTCACGCAGCACGCGCACGTTTGGCACAGACATTTTCTTGAGCGCGGCAATGGCTTTCTCGGCGCGGTACTCCTGGCTAAAGCCAAGCAGGGCATATAAGGCAACGATTGCAAGGATTGAAATGGTGTTCTTATAATCGCCGAGCAAACCTGCCATCACCGCCGCTGCGATCAAAATTAAGACCATTGTGGCAGTTATTTGCTCCCATAAAATTTGCAGGGGCTTGCGCCCGCCGCGTTCAACCAGTTCATTTGCGCCATATTGGGCAAGTCTTGCAGTCACTTGCGCAGCAGTAAGACCAGATTCAGGAGAGGTCTCAAACTCTGCTAATGTTTGGGGGATGTCGGTAGTATGCCAGATTTTCATAATGCAGTTATTTTACCTGAGTTCCCCAATTGCCTTACCCTGCGCAGATTAAGACTGAGTAAGAATTTTAGAACAGCCCTTCGGCAAAAAACTTTTGTCTGTGTGCCTGCAAATGGCGCAAGGCATGAAAATTCAATTTGAACATTTTTTATATAACAAATTCATTTCGGCATAAAATTGATCTGTCAATTTAAGTTTCCTGACGTATAATTTCAACAAGAAAAATGATGGACTTCAAAAAAAGTAGCAGCGAACGAAAAACAATAGCCGTACTTGGAGCGCAGTTAAGCCGCGTCTGGGGTTCCGAGTTTATGTCAGGCGTGCTGGATTCTGCCAAAGCGCATGACATAAACGTGGTTTACTTTGTTGGGGGCAAAGCCATTGCAGTTGCCGCACCCGCACAAGAATCACATTCATACGGGCTGTATGACCTGATTAAGCCTGGTCAATTTGATGGGATTTTACTCGCCGCCGACATTGGGCATGGACCTTCCACAAACGATATAAAAAATTTCTGCCGCGCATTTGCGCCCACGCCAATTGCATCTTTTGCAATTCAAGCCGAAGGCGTCTCCTCATTTATTGCAGACAATGAAGGCGGTATGCGCTCGGTCATCAGCCATTTAATTGAAGTTCACGGCTATAAACGAATTGCATTTATTCGCGGTCCAAAGGGACACCTGGAAGCAGACCAGCGCTTTGACGCATACAAAAAAGAACTGCAAACGCACAACATTGAATTTGATGATCGCATTGTAGTTGAAGGCAACTACTCACCCGAAAGTGGACGCGCCGCAGTGCGCACCCTGCTTGATGAACGCGGGCTGCGCTTTCAAGCCATTGCCGCCGCCAATGACCGCATGGCATTTGGCGCCATTGAAACCCTGCAGCAGCGCGGTATTCAAGTACCAGACAGCGTTGCCGTGACCGGCTTTGACGATGTCAGCGAATCGCAATCCATGGGCGTGCCGTTAACCACCGTACACCAATCTTTTGCCCAAGCCGGAAAACTGGCATTCAACGCCTTACTCAAACGCATGAACGGCGAACCTGTAAACGAGATTAATATTCTGCCGGCGCAATTGGTGGTTCGCTGGTCTTGCGGCTGTTTACCCGAAAGCGTAAAAAGAGCGCTTGTGCTTCCCAAAGAAGTAGCGCACACCGGCAGGCTGGAAAACAAACGAGACTCAGCCATTCGCGCCTTGTTTGAATCTGCCGGCATTTTAGAAAACGACCCGGCACAGGCGCAATATCGTGATGTATTTGGGCGCACCTGGGATGTATTCCTTGCCAGTTTACGAGAATCAGATAAAAGCGACGCCTTCCTAAAAATGATTCAATCTTTGGTGGAAGTTTTACAGCGCCACGACCACGACTCAACCACCTGGCACAACGTAATTTCCACTTTTAGAAAATACGCGCTGGGCGGCATTAGCAGCAACACAACCATGTTACGCGCAGAAAATCTCTTTCAACAGGCGCGCATGTTGGTCGGGGAACTATCCCAGCGCGCGCAGGCATTTCACCGCCTGCAATTTCAACAGCAGGAAGAAATATTGGGCAATTTTGGATTCTCCATGGCGCCCGCCATGACCCTGGAAGATATTGGAGATGCCATCTCTGAACATTTTCCCGCGCTGGGGCTAAAACGCTGGTATGTAATGTTCTACAGCGATGTCAGCGCACCCAACTCGGTCTCTTCCCCGCCGCCAGAAAGTTACCGCCTGCTGCTGCAATATGACCAGAACAAATTTCAAATCCCCGAAGAAAAATCTGCCATTGCCACCGGGCGGCTGGTGCCGCGCGGCAAAACCCCCGAAGATCATCGCTACACAGCCATGATTATGCCGCTTTCACTGGCAAGTAATCGCTTTGGATTCATGTGGACAGAAATTGGACCCACAGACTGGGACATATACGTCCGCTTAAAAAACCTGCTCTCCAGCGCACTGCTGCGCACCATGCTGGTACAACAGCGCGAACAGGCGCAAAAAGAAGTGGAGCGTCTGTTAAACGAAGCGCGTGAACGGGCAGTGGAACTTGCCCGCGCGCGTGACGTGGCAGAAAAAACCGCATCGCAAAACGCAAAACTATTTGAAGCCGAACAGCAACGGCGGCACGGCGCAGAAGCCCTGGCGCGTTCTGCGCGGCAATTGTCTTCCTTAACCACCGTAAAAAAACTGCCCCAGCAAATTTTGGAACAATTGCAACTGGTCATTCCTTACGACCGCGGCATTTTATTCATGGAAGACGTAAATGGAACGCCGCGTATTCAGGCGCACCAGGGACTGCCCGCCGAAGCAACCGACACGGAATTTTCTCTGCAACTTAACGGCAAAGACTTTTACGAAACCATTGCCCAAAAAGGCGAAACCCTGCTCATTGGCGACATAAACACGCTCAAAGGCTGGCAGCAACCCGCCTGGCTGCCACGAGATCGGTCTTGGCTGGGCGTGCCGCTCTACTCAAAAGATAAAGTCATTGGCTTGCTCGCTTTAAGCCGCTCACAAAGCGCCTTTACAGACGATGATGGTTTAATGGCAAGCACCTTTGCCATGCAGGCAATTGTGGCGTTGGAAAATGCCCGTCTGTATGACGAAGTGACCGGCATTAGCCAGATGATGGAGCGCATGGTCTCGCAGCGCGTGGAAGAATTAAACAACGCCTACAACACACTCTCCAAGCATGACAAAAACAAATCCGCATTCATTCAGGTTGCGGCACACGAACTGCGCACACCGCTGACTGTCATCAAAGGCTACCTGGGCATTTTGCAAGCCGATGCCGTGATTCAAAAGAACCCCATGCTGGCGCAAGCCATTGAAGGCGTGCTGCAAGGCACAAACCGCCTGCATCAAATTGTAAATAGTATGCTGGATGTAGCGCGGCTGGATAACCAAATCACCAACCCGCATGTGGAACCTGTCAGTTTGGGGTTGATCCTGCGCTTAATTCAAAAAGATTACGTCAAAGACCTTGCGGCGCGCAACCTGACCCTGAGCATGGATGAGGGGATTAAAGATATTCCCCCACTTTTGGCTGATTCGGAATTGCTCAAAAAAGCCCTCGACCATGTCGTTGTGAACGCCATCAAATTCACCCCAGACGGCGGCAAGATTGATATTTCGGCGCAAGTGGTGGAAGATGCGCGGCTGGGCTTGTGCGCCGAGTTACGCATAAAAGATAGCGGCATAGGAATTGACGCCGAACATCACAAGATTATTTTTGAAAAACTATACCAACTGGGAACGGTGGAACTGCATTCCTCCAGCCGCACCAATTACAAAGGCGGGGGCGCTGGTTTGGGATTGGCAATTGCCGCGGGCGTAATTAAGGCGCTGCAAGGCAATATTTGGGTGGAGAGCAGCGGGCATGACGAAGTTAATTTCTCTGGCAGTACCTTTATTGCCCGCCTGCCGCTGGCAAAATAAAACGATGTTTCCACAAAATAATTCTGCCGCCCTGCAACATGGGGCGGCAGAATTTCTGTTTTAACCCTGTTGTAAAACAGGCAAAAGTATTTCTATTTTCCAAAGCGGCGATGAATTGCCAGCAAGTCGCCGAGAACGGCGTAGCCTGTTTCGAGCCGTCCCGCGCCAGGTCCGATGAGGGTGACATCGCCCATCAAGTCGGTGGTGAAGGTGAGGGCGTTGGTTGCGCCGCCAACCGAGGCGAGCGGATGTGTGAGCGGCAGGCGGGTGGGGCGCACACTGGCAGAGACTTTGCCGCCCGACTTTTCCACCTTGCCGATCAGTTTCCAGCGTTCACCGTTTGCCTTCGCCGATTCGATGTCTTGCGGGGTGAGTCCGGTGATGCCGCTGCGATCCACGTCAGACATGGTTAATTCCGCGCCCATGAGCAGGTTTGCCAAAATGACCGCTTTGCCCGCCGCGTCAAATCCTTCCACATCGCCGGTGGGGTCGGCTTCGGCGTAGCCTTTGGCTTGGGCTTCGCTCAACGCGGCGGCGTAGGTCATGCCCGATTCCATTTGGGTCAGGATGTAGTTGGTCGTGCCGTTGATGATGCCTTGCACGCGAGAAATTCCAGCCGCCGCCAGCAATTCCAGTCCGAGGCGCATGGAGGGCGTGCCGCTCATCACCGTGCCTTCCGCGCCGATTTCCACGCCTTTGGCGTCGGCGAGTTTTTTCAGTTCGGCGTAGTGCAGGGCGATGGGTCCCTTGTTGGTGGTGACAACGTGCTTGCCCGCATTGAGCGCAGCGCGCAAATGAGTGAGCGCGGGTTCGCCTGTTTTCAGGTCGGTGTAACTGAGTTCGATAACCACGTCCGCACCGGAGTCTGCGATGGTTTGCAGGGCGTCCCAACCGTGATGGGGAGCGGGCAGGCTTTCGACTTTGCCCGTTGC
>DYML01000173.1 GCA_020721605.1 Anaerolinea thermophila | reverse complement strand
CACCTTTAACGCCGCCGACTTGATTCATGCCGTCGTTCCAGTCACCTTCTCCCATGAGCGGCAGCCCATGTTCACCGCGAGTGCTGCCGGCTTTGAGTGCGCGGCGGCAATGTTCGCCCAGCGTGCCGCACCCGCCGATGGGAAATTTTCCGTAGCGGTCGTGTTCGCCAGGGTTAAGCGGCTCGGCGGCGAGAAAATCAATCGGTTCATTCAAAATGGAATGATCGCCCGTTATTTTGATGTACTGCGCTGTGGCATAAGGCAGCCAAAGCAGATTATCGCTAATGCGCGTGCGGACACCTTTGTCGGCGGGCGGATGCCACCAATGCAGCACATCGCCCGCTTCAAATTGATGCCGCGCCGCATTCAAAATATGCTGGCGTGGAATTTGAGGCTGGGTTGCTGCAAACGCCAACACATCTTGCAGTTGGTCACGATAGCCAAATGCCCCGCCCGATTGATAAAACGCGGTGCGTCCCCAAATGCGGCAGGCGAGGGCTTGGTACGGCAGCCATTGGTTAATCAGCAGGTTCAGGGCGGCATCTGGCGTTTGAACTTGAATGCCGCCAATGGCTTCATCCCAAAACTGGCGCAGCGACTGCCAGGCGCTTTCAACATGATTCAGGTTTTGATATTCGGCAATCAGCCGCAGGGCATCGGCACGGTCTGCGCCCTGCCCCAGTAAAAAAGTAACTTCCTTGGTTTCGTTTGGCTCCAGCCAGAGCAAAATCTGCATGGCGGCGCATGGGTCACTGCCCGCCTGAACGCGGGCAGTCAAGCCAACACGCCCCAACGCATCGGGGTGTTCATAACTGCCCAGGCTGCCCAAAAATTCGACGCGGTCGGTGGTGAGACCGCGTAATTCACGGGTGGCGGCTAAAAATGCCACCCGTTCTCCAAAGTCGGCGTTGTATGGGTTGTGCGCCAGCAAGGCAAAACAATTTGGCGCAAATTCCGGCACAATATAATGCGCCATGTTTTCACGCGTGCTGCCCAGTACCCATTCGGCAAAGTAGGTGATATTGATCTGGCGCGTGCGGGCAATGGTGTTTCTTAATTTCAGTTGCACAATTTTGACCGCCGCATGGGGCGCGGCAAATACTTTTAACTGCTGCTCCAGTTGATGACTGCCATGCTCAAACACGGTATAGCCCAAGCCATGCCGAATGCGATAGGGAGCGTTGGCGCGCGCGGGCAGCGGCGTAGGCGACCAAACCTGTCCGGTGTCTTCATCTCGTAAATAGAGGGCTTCGCTGGGCGGATCGCAGACAGGGTCGTTGTGCCAGGGGGTTAGGCGGTTCTCGCCGCTGTTAAGAGACCAGGTGCAGCCCAACCCTGCCTCTGAAACCAAAAAGCCAAAATCTGGGTTGGCAATGACATTAACCCAGGGCGCGGGCGTCCATTGCCCGCACTGCAAATGAATGACGTATTCACGGTTTTCAAGGTCAAAACCGCCCAAGCCGTTGTCGAAGAGCAAGGAGGAGGGCTGATCAAATTGCAAGGCGGGCTGCATTTCTTCCACCCTGGGGTGAACAGGAACCATATACGGCTGGGGAAGGGGAACGCGGTCAAGCCGCTGCAATTGGGCTGTCAGCGTGCCGGCTTCACCATCCAAAATAACGCGGGCGGTGGTTTCAATTAAAATCCGTTCCGCAGTTGGAATTTGGTCGTTGTTCAAAATAAAAATTCCGCCGCGCTTGCCAAGCCAGTCGTCGCTGTTGGTACGCAGCAGCAGGCGATAAATTTTTGTCTGAAAACTTTGGTCATAACTATTTTCACGCTGGTTGAGAATTACAAGGTCAATCATCAAGCCGCGCCGCCGCCAATAGGTGTGAGCGCGGAATAATTCCGCCAACAGTTCCAGTTCTACCTCGCCTTTTACGCGCACCAACAAAATAGGGTAGTCACCCGAAATGGCAAAAGACCACAACCCCGCCTGACCCAGGGTATTGGCGGCAATCACAGAAGAATCAGCGCACATGGCGGGGCAGGGGTACAAAAGCGCAGACAAAAGTTTTTGGGTTTGTTCCAACTTTCCAGCCGAAAAACCCAGTTGATTTAATTCCTCTTCGGCTTCTACGCGGGCTTCGTGAAAAGATTTTTTAATTCGACTCCACTCGCTAAAGCGTTGGGCAAGCAGCAAGGCTTCTTTGCGAGAGGAGGCGGCGAGCGTAATAAAAGCAACCTCGGCAGATTGGTAGGCAGGCACATCAACTTGTACCTGCATGGCGCAGAGCGGGTCGAGCGTGGCGGTGGAATTGGAAAGTTTGGCATGGGGCAGAAGGGCGGCGGGCGCGCGCTGCGTGTTGCCGCGCCCAATGAAACGCGCACGGTCTGTTTCGTAGCCGCTGAATTGAAAGCCATCCGAATCGCTGAGAACAAAATGCGCCAGATAAACCGGTTTTTCTTTGGCAGAACGCGGGCGGCGGCGGAAGAGGAGCAGGCTGCCATCGGCGATCCATTCACTTTCGATGAAGAGTTTGTTGTAGGCAGGGTGACGTTGATCTTCTGCCTGGGCGGAGAGAATGACCTCGGCGGCGCTCACCAACTGTAGGCGGCGGGGAGCGGCGCTTTGGTTGGTAAGCGTAACGAGCCGAATCTCCACATCCACTTTGGGCGCAATCACCACTTCCATCTGAGTCAAAATTTTTTCATCAGTGCGCAAAAATTCAACCATGTGCGGATGAAATTTTATTTGCTGGCTGGCGGGTTGAACCTGGGTGGGTTGAAAACCTGCCGACCAAACTTGGTTGCTTTCGCAGTCTTTCAGGTAGAGCCATGCGCCGTGCGGGTCGAGTGTGGTATCGGCAGACCAACGAGTCAGGTTAATGCCGTGCCAACGCGCAAACCCGCTGCCTGTGGCGCTGAGCATCAGGCTGTAATTTCCATTGGATAAAAAATGAACCTGCGGGTGCGGCACATCCACCGCAACCTGCCAGGCTTCGAGAGAAAGCTCCGCGCCAACAGGGTGAAAGAATCCAATCTCCTGCGGGTGCAGACGCTCGATGGGTGCGCGGATGGGCGGCTGCTCTTGCAGCAAAAGGCTGACAGTTTCAATACGCGGGTTGGCGTGAAAGCGGCGAACCATACTGTCTTCACACAGGGCATTGCACAAGGCAAGCAAGATCATGCCTTGATGGTGAGCCATGTACGAATGGACGACTGCGCAGTCTTGCCCCATTGCCAAGCGGTCTGGGGTGAAGTCGGCGGCTTCGTACAAGCCATACAAGCCGACCATGTTTATTTTTTTGAAATGTTCCAAATTTTGCAGCACTTCTTGCGGCGCAAAAGGCAGGGCAAGCAAAGAAGCGTAGGGCGTAATCACCAGGTCTTCTCCCAGCCCGCGTTTGTAGCCCAAGCCAGGCACGCCAAATGCGCGATATTGATAAACCTGGTTGGAATCAAAATAATAAAAACTGGATTCGGAAATACCCCAGGGCAGGTCACGGCTTTGGGCATATTCAATTTGATATTGAACAGCGGCGCGGCAACTTTGAAAGAGCAGGGTATCGGGGTCATTGCGATTGAAGAGAGTCGGCATGAGATATTCAAACATGGTGCCGCTCCACGAAAGCAGAATTCGGTCTCCATTCAACTGGGTCAGCGGACGGGCAAGGTGCAGCCAGTGATTTTGCGGCACGTCACCTTTGGCAATTGCCAGCAGGCTGGTGAGCCGCGCTTCAGAAGCCAGCAAGTCGTAATAACTAGAATCAAGCCGCCCCGAATCCACATTGTAGCCAATGTGAAATACTTTACGCTGCGGGTCATACAGGAAATTAAAGTTCATACTTTGAACGTACCCATCGGCGCGAATACGAATGCCGCGCAGGTCACTCAACAAAGTATGCACATCCTGCTGCGTTTGCCGCAGTTGGATGGCAAAAGACTCACACCACGCCGCCGCGTGATGTTCCCCCTCTGTCAGAAAACTACGAACCTGCGCAAGCGCCAGCAAAGCGCGAGCGCACACATCTGGAATTTCCTCCAGCAGAGGCATAAAGGAAAAGCAGGCAACAAGCCCAGCCCACGCGCCCGCCAACTCTACAGACCGTGTTTTTTGCAAAAATACCGAGGGCGCTTGCGCCATTGCCAAAGACCAGGGGCAGAGGGTTTCAATCTCGCGTTGAACTTGCAGCAAGTGATGACGGGCGCGCTCGATCCAGGTTGAAATATGACGGATGGTTTCTGCATCCAACTGTTCGGCAGAGGTCTCGATGACCTTTGCCAGTAATTCTTGCAGTTGGCTATGGCTTTGATGAAACAGTTGCAGCAAAGAATACGAATTGCAATGCTCCGCCTGGCGCAAGTCATTGGTTTGGTTTCGCAGGCGATGAATGACCTGGTACAGTTCGTGCGCATCTTTTCCCAAGTGCGCCTGTTGCAAGGCAGTGTTTAATACATCCAGCGTGTCGAGCAAACCTTCCCAGCGAATACCCGTCTTATGCGGCATATCGCGGCAGCCTTCGCACAGAGTCATTAAGCAGGCAACCAGGTTGCCGTTATCTACGGTGGAAATATAACGCGGGGCAAGCGGGGCAAGCGTGCGGGTGTCGTACCAGTTGAGCAAATGCCCGCGCGGCTTTTCGAGTTTATCCATGCTATCTAACGTGTTGCGAATGCGCAGAATCAGTTCCTGAACGCCAATGTAACCCAAGTCACAGGCGGCGAGGGTGGAAAGCATGAGCAAGCCAATGTTGGTCGGCGAGGTACGGCTAGCGGTTACGCCAAGCGGCTCTTCCTGAAAATGATCTGGCGGCAGCCAGTGATCTTCGGGGCTGACAAATTTTTCAAAGTAGAGCCAGGTGGAGCGCGCCAGTTGGTGCAGAAGAGCGCGTTGATCTGAAGAAATTTTTGGGCGCGCACGGGTGCGGGGCTGGCTGATCCACACTGCAATTTGCGGCGAAAAAAACCAAACGAGCAAAAATGGCATTGCCAGCCATAATACCTGCGGCTGCACAAGGGCGGCAAATAAAGCAAGCAACAGGGCAAAAATTGGCGCAAAGCGCATGAAGCGCCATGCAACTTTAATTTTTAATGCCTTGCCAAAGATATTCACCGTGTGCGCCGCAGTGACCCATTGCAGCAGGCGCTTGCGCGTGATTATTAACCGCACAAGCGTTGTTAAAACGGCATCTATGATAATGAGCGACTCGTGCGGTAAAAAAATCACTTCAAACAAGGCGCGTAATGCCGCCTGCTGCACAGGGCGGGCTGTGGTCTCAGGGTATTGATCGGTTCGGCGCGCTTTTACCGAATGAATAATGCCCGTTACAACGGGAAACGCAAAAGTGGAAAGGGCAAGCAATGTCCAAACGAAATGGGAGCCAGGCAGGAAAAACCAGCCCGCCACTAAAAAGAGCAGGGAAAACGGGTTTACCAAACTGCGGCGCAGGTTATCTACAATTTTCCAGCGGGCAAGGGTTGAAAGGTGATTTGGAATTTTGCCATTTGCCCTGTGCGGCACATGCGGCAGCAGCCAGGGCAGCAACTGCCAGTCTCCCCTCACCCAGCGGTGCAGGCGGTAGGCGTAGGTTAAATAATGCGGCGGGTAATCTTCGTACAATGTAATATTGGTAGCCAGCGCACAGCGCCCGTGAATGCCCTCAAACAGGTCATGGCTTAAAAGCGTATTATCTGGCACACGGTTGCTTAGGCATTGATCAAAGGCGGCAACATGATAAATGCCCTTGCCAATGTAATTTCCTTCGCCGAACAAATCCTGATAGACATCAGAAACGGCGCGGGTGTACAAGTCGAGGGTGATGTCGCCGAAGTAGACGCGCGAAAAAAGAGAGCGGTTTGCCACGTTGGGTCGAACCTGCACGCGCGGCTGAATGACGGTATAGCCGTCAGCCAGCGCCCCGGTCTCAGGGTTAAATTCTGGTTGGTTAAGCGGGTGAGCAAGAATGCCCGCCAGGTGACGGACGCAATCACGCGGCATGGTAACGTCGGCATCCAGTGTAACCACAAAAGGAATTCGGGGCATGGTGCGCAAATCTCCAGTTTGAACCGTAAAAGTGCTGCGCTCCCTGCCATTGAGCAGGCTGTTAAATTCGACCAGTTTTCCACGCTTGCGTTCCCAACCCATCCAACAGCCTTCTTTTGGATTCCAAATGCGCTCACGATGAAAAAGATAAAATGGTGTCGTTCCCTCGCCGCCATAGCGCAAGTTAAGACGCGCAATACTTTCCCTTGCCGTTTGAATAAGATCAGCCTCGCCGGGCAATTCCTTTTGCGGTGCATCTTCAAAATCGGTTAGCAGGGTAAAGCGGATGTTGGGGTCGGCGTTGCCAAGATAGTGATTTTCAATCTGACGCAGCAAAAACTCCAGTTCGTCTTGATTTTTAAGCAGCGCAGGAATGACGACCATCACACTGGCTTCGGGCGGTACGCCCTCCTCAAAATTAAGGCGCGGCAAAACGCGCGGCGGCACAATTTGCATCACCAGCCAATTGACCAGGTTTACAGCAAGGGCAGAGGCAGGCACAAAGGAAAGCGCACCAACAAGCAAGAGCTGCAAAAAACTTCCACCCGCAAAAGAAGCATACGCCACCGCCGTCAGACACAGAAGAATGGTTAAAGTGAGGATACTGCCCAAAAAGGTTGTCGTTACCTGCTGGGGAAATTTACGCTGCAAACGGTTGGCAAACGAGGAGCGGTAACCAATGCGTGCTTCGAGTTGCAGCGCGCCCTGCCCCATCAAGTAAAATCCAATATGACAAGCGCGCGGGCTGGCTCCACTTTGGGCAAGGCGCAAGGCTTCGCAGGCAATGGCGGCTTCATCTAGTTTGGAACCAAGCGCCAATTTTTCAATGCGGTTGCGATAACGATTGCGCGTTTCAAAATCCATCTGAGAATATACGCCTACCGAGTCGGTGCGTAAAATTTTTTCAACTACGCTGATCTCTTCAAAAAAATCACGCCAGTTCTGTGTGGCAAGCATTCGCAGGCTAAGGATGGAATAGATAACACGCGTGTCGTCATCAACACGAGGGCGGCTTCGCCTGTCATCTGGCATATCTGCCCAGGTCGCAAAAAAAGGAGCGGCGGAAAAGTTTAAATGGGTAATATTTGCCAGCGCTTCTGCCAACACTTCCAGCACACTTAAGCGCAGCATGGGCGGCAGCGCCCAGTTTTCGCCAATTTGCAAGAGGGTGATGTTTTGGAATAAGTCAATAAAATTTTTAATTTGAGCAGTTTCAAGATGACCGTCAGTTGCTTTTGTAAAAGTGAATGCCAGAGCGTAAATACGCGCCATCTGCCCGCTGCCAGATTTTAATTTGGGCAGGCGATGGT
>DYML01000172.1 GCA_020721605.1 Anaerolinea thermophila | reverse complement strand
TTGCACACGCAGCCAACGCGCTGCCCTCCCGTGCAACCTTTTAGGACAATCCTCATTTTATGACCTATTCTCAAGCAATTCTCAACGGCGACAGACTGGCATTATCCCGCCTGCTAACCCAGGTGGAAAATGATACACCAGAGAGCCGCATGGCATTGATTGAATTATTTCCGCATACCGGCAAGGCGCATATCATTGGAGTAACCGGAGCGCCTGGCACGGGCAAATCTTCACTGGTAAATCAACTGGCGTTACAGTATCGCAAGGCAGAAAAAAAACGCGTAGCAATTATAGCGGTTGACCCCTCCAGCCCATTTACAGGCGGCGCAGTGCTGGGAGACCGCGTGCGGATGCGCGACCTATACGGCGATGTTGGCATTTTCATTCGCTCCACAGCCACACGCGGATCACTCGGCGGGTTGGCAAAATCTACCGCCAACATGGCGCAAATCTTTGATGCGGCAGGCTTCGACCTCATCATCATCGAAACCGTTGGCGCCGGGCAAAGTGAAGTAGATGTTGCGCGCCTGGCACATACCACGCTGGTAGTGGAAGCGCCTGGTTTGGGCGATGATATTCAAGCCATTAAGGCAGGTATTCTCGAAATTGCCGATATACTCGTCATTAATAAAGCCGATCATATCGGCGTGGAAATGACAGAAAAAGCATTAAAGTCCATGCTGGAATTGGCACATCCTGCCGCGCGTATTTTTCAACATCATGGGGCTGCCATGCAAGCCGCTGCGCCCCCGCAAAAATTACCCGCTGCCCCCTTGTGGATTCCCCCCATTCAACGCACCATCGCCACCGAAGGCAAGGGCATTGCCGAACTGGCAGAATCAATCGCCAGACACGCCGCGCACTTAACCCACAGCGGAGATTGGGCGGCTCGTGAGCGAACCAGAATTGAGATGGAACTGGACTTGTTGATTCGCGAAGAATTAATCAGCCGTTTTCGACAGACTCTCCCACAAAATCATTATGAAAAACTGCTCACGCAAATTATCCAAAGAGAAATTTCACCCGGCGAAACCGTTAAATTATTATTAGATGGAAGGCGAAAATGAGCATGATCTACGGCAAGCGCGTGCGTTTACGCGCAGTGGAACGCGAAGACATAAAACAATTTGTACTATGGGTAAATGACCCCGAAGTCACCAGGTATTTATCGTTGTACTTGCCCATGTCTACGGTTGATGAGGAAAACTGGTTTGAAGCCATGAGCAAACGCGATCAAAACAGCAAACCACTCGTCATTGAAATTCCCAACAACGGCGGCTGGAAGATGATTGGCAACTGCGCTGTATTTGGCATTGACCCTATCGCCCGCCTGGGCGAACTGGGTATTATGCTCGGCGAAAAAGACGAGTGGAATCAAGGCTACGGCACCGAAACCATGACCCTGCTGCTGCTGCATTGCTTTAACACCCTCAATTTAAACCGCGTCTTTCTACAGGTTTACGCACAAAATGAACGCGCAAAACAAGCCTACAAAAAAGCAGGCTTTATCGAAGAGGGACGCTTGCGCGAGGCAGTTTACAAACACGGCAATTATGACGATTTAATTGTTATGAGCGCACTGCGCTCTGAATGGACTTTGAAAATCAAGGAGAAATAAATGCACCACGTTCATCACGACCTAAAAGTATACGGCGGAATAAAACTTTTTGTAGGCACAGGCTCGCCCGAACTTGGGCAAAAAATAGCCGACTACCTTGACCTGCCTGTGAGCGAGCGCGAGGTGATTGAATTTCCAAACGAAAATCTTTTTGTCAAGTTGGGCGGCAGCGTACGCGGACAAGACGTGTATGTCATTCAAACCACCTCCTCACCCGTACATCGAAATTTAATGGAACTGCTAATTATGATTCAAACCCTGCGGCTGGATTCTGCAGCGCGAATTACCGCAGTTGTGCCTTACTTAAGTTATGGGCGCTCCGACAAAAAAGACCAACCGCGTGTCCCCATCACCGCACGGCTCGTTGCAGACATGCTCGAAGTTGCCGGCGCAGACCGCTACATGACCCTAGACCCGCACGCTGGGCAAGTGCAGGGGTTCTTCTCGATCCCTGGCGACGTACTGACTGCCGCACACCTGCTGGTAAATTACTTTAATGAAAACATCCGTGCAGAAATGCAAAACCCGGTGGTCGTTTCGGTAGATTTGGGCTTTGCCAAAAAAGGACGTAACTACGCCGCAGAAATGGACATGCCGATTGCCTTCATTGAAAAACGCCGTCTGGGAAATGACGCAAATGCGGAAGCCCTAACCTTAATTGGCGACGTGAAAGACCGTGACGTAATTATTGTAGACGATGAAGTAGATACTGGCGGCTCCATTGCCCAGGCTGTTCATGTGGTTAAACAAAACGGCGCCCGCAATGTATACCTCGCCTTTGTTCACCCCATTCTTTCCCGCAATGGCGCAGAGCGGCTGGCATCCCTGCCGATCAAACACATTGTCACAACCGATTCTGTGCCGCTCTCAGATGAAAAAAAGGCGCTGCTTGGCAGCCGACTGACCGTTCTCTCCATTGCGCCGCTTTTGGGCGAGGTCATTCGCCGCGCCCATGAAGGACGCTCAGTCGGAGAAATGTTCAACGAGTGATTTTTAAAAACTAATCAGCCAGGGCTGTCCCCCCCCTGCCTCCCAACCCCATGCCCGAACTACCCGAAGTTGAAACCATTGCCCGCGCGCTAAAACCAGAATTAATCGGCAGAACCATCCTCTCTGCCGATCTACGCTGGGAGCGCACGCTTGCCGCGCCCAACGCAGCTACATTCAAACAACAAATTGCGGGGCAAAAGATTTTAAACATTTCACGCCGCGCAAAGTATCTTGTCATTCAGTTGAATACTTGCAGTTTCCTTATACATTTGCGCATGAGCGGTGATTTGGAAATAAGAAAAGGTACAATTAATCCCGAAAAGCATGACCGCCTTTTACTGCATCTTTCAGACCAACATTACCTGGCATTCAACGACACACGAAAATTTGGGCGTGTCTGGCTAACCGACCAGCCTCAAACTGTTCTTGGCAAACTTGGTCCAGAACCGCTCGAAAAAAACTTTACCGCCGCCTGGCTTTTTAAAAATTTACAGACGCGCAAGCGCTTCTTAAAACCACTGCTCCTAGACCAGACCTTTCTTGCCGGTCTTGGAAATATTTACACAGACGAAAGTTTGCACCTTGCGCAATTACACCCACAGGCTGCGTCAAACAACGTCACATACGAACAAGCCGAGGCATTGCACAAGGCAATTCGCAGCGTCCTGCGTGAAGGCATCCGCCGCAACGGCGCCAGCATAGACTGGGTCTATCGCGGCGGTGAGTACCAAAATTATTTTCGTGTTTATGGGCGCACGGGCAATCCCTGCCTGGTGTGCGGCGCCATCATTAAAAAATTTACAGTTGGGCAGCGCGGCACACACATCTGCCCCAATTGTCAGCGTTTGAGGTGAATTATGACGATCGTGTATGTTTTTATTGCAGTCATTGTGGGGTGGTTTATTGGCTTCCTTGATTCGAACCTGCGCACCGCAAAAAAGATTCAAGCCGCCGAAACCAATGCTGAAATGATGATCGAACAAGCCGAAAGAAAAATTGCCCAAGCCGAACAAAAATTTACAGCAGGCGCTTTTGCTCAAGATGACCCTGGTCTTTTGCGCCTTAAAAAAACTGACGGACGTTTTCTGCTTGAACTGGATGGAACACAGGTTGGCGCGGATTTATCACAAGAAAAACGCAGGCGTTTAATTGAACTGATTACTGTCTTTCGCCTCTGGCTGGAACCAGCGCCTGCCGCCACCCCACCAGCCACCCCGCCCGCACAACCCATACCGCCCGCAAGCAAGCCTCTCCCCCCCATCAAAAAAGCCGAACCTGAAAAAAACATTGCCGCGTTGAGCATTGTGCAACAAATTGACAGCGTCTTGCAGGCACATTTGGCAGACACCCCGCTCGCCAAGCGCGGCATTCGCCTGCAAGAATCACCCCAGGGCGGCGTGGAGGTGTATGTTGGCTTGCAAAAATTTGACGCGGTAGATGATGTCCCCGATGATGTAGTTAGAAATATTATTCGCACTGCCATAATGGAGTGGGAAAAAAAGTACACACCAGGCATGTAATTTTATGGCGCACTTCAACTGAGTTAAGAGAAAGACCTGCTAAACTTCAACTAAAATAGAACTCAGCCATAGTTATTCCTTTTTAAACCTGGCAGATAATATCGGGCAGGCTGCGCCATCTGCCACCTCAGCGGTTACATTGGGCGCATAAAGTTGGCGCAGCGCATTTGTGCTGTACAGTGACCCCATACACACCAGATCATAATTCCCCTCTTTCGCTTCGAACATAATTTCTTCCACCACATTGCCCTGCCGCGCTTTTACGTTGGCGGTTAAACCGTCACTTTTAGCAACCTCCAACGCCAGCCGCAGACTGCGCCCAACCGGGGTATCGGTTTCTGTTAAATTTTGCCAGTGAGCGCTGACTGTTTTTGAAGTGGGATAATTCATATCAATTGGAGGAATAATGTGCAGCAGGGTGATTTCGGCGCGGCTTTTCATTGCCATTTGCATGGCAATATGTTCAGCAGTCACTTCATAGCCCAGCCCGCCGATGCAAATAAGAATTTTTTTAAGGGGCAGTTTTGCGCGCGGCACATATAAAATAGGCTGCGCAATTTCCTCCATCATGTGCCGAATGGAACGCCCAGCCAGCACACGCCAAAATTGCGGGCGACCCAGCGGACCCAACACAATGATGTAATTTCCTTCTTTTGCCTTGCGCGGAATAACCTCCTCGGCGTTTCCGTTTTGCACTTCCAGGCTGTATTCCACACCCTTTTGTTGGAATAATTCAACAGCGCGGGCGAAGACATCCTCCAAGGGATGATGGTCGTCTATTGCCGCAGGATTGAGGTTTTCTGTCACACCCAGCAGCACAACCTTTTTATCGAGCGCGGTGGCAAGCCAGGCGCCATATTCAATTGAATCCCACGTTCCCTTAAATCCATTGGTTGCAATTAATAAATCGGGTTTCATAAGAGGTTCCATTTATCGAAATAAGAATACGCCTAAAACTCCCGCGCCCAGCAAGACCAACGGAGAGGGGATTTCAAACCACAACGCAATGGCGCTCAGTGCGGCAATAAACAAGGTGCGCTTGTCAATTTTTTTGGTCTGCCCCACATGGAAGAGTTCCCACGCCACCATGATAATCAACGCAGCAATGGCGGGACTCATGCCTTTTACAAAGCCTTGCAGCCAGTCTTCCTGTTGAAACTGTTGCAAGGCTGCCGCAACCGCAAACATCATCACCGTGGGCGGCAGAACCGCGCCAAGCAAGGCGGTGAATACGCCCGGCACGCCACCCGCGGCAAAGCCAACAAACATGGCAAGTTTTAGGGCTTCGCTTCCAGGCAAAACGTTGGAAAAACCAACTGCCTCCACAAAGCGCTCCTCGCTCATAATTTTGCCAACGGCTTCCTTGTAAAGCAAACCAATTGAAGCAGGACCAGAAGGCGAAAGTAAGTTCACTTTAAGGAACATCCACAACAGCCGCAGCCAGACAGAGAATTTTGATTGATTCATGAAGAAAGAAAAATAATGCCGATAATGCCCGCCGCAATGACCACCACCCGCTCTGGCGCTTTGAGCCACATGGCAATTAAACTGACAATGCCAATTGTCCAGCCTATCCAACTGGTCTCGCCGCCTTTTTCAAATATCTTCCAGGCGGTAAATAACATCAATATCGAAATGGCGGGCGCAAGCCCTTCTACGAAATTACCCACCCAAGACTCGCGGCGCAAGCGGTGCAGAATCATCGTCACACCCAAAATAATAAGGGTAGGCGGCAATATCGAACCGATCAGCGCGATTAATCCGCCGGGGATTCCGCCCGCCGCGTAGCCGATATACATGGCAAGTTGCAGCGCGTCACTGCCCGGCAGTACGGAAGAAAGACCGACTGCTTGAATGAATTGGCTCTCGGTCACAAACCGACCCACTGCTTCGTGGTAGAGCAACCCCACCGAGGCAGGACCGGAGGTGCTGAGCAAATTGACTTTGATGAAAGTCCAAAAAAGTTCAGGAAGGATGTTCACGTTACCGAGTCTATCATGTTACGCTTGCGCGCGCTCCATTTTTAACAGCCCATCCTCAAAGCGCAAATCTCACAGCGGGCTGGAAATTAATTCGCCCGTATAAATTTTCAGCATTCAATCATCCACCCAAAAAATTGCATTCTTGTTAATTGTCTAACAATCGTAGGGTAATCGTAGGTCAAGCGTCAAGTAGTATTTGAACGAACATGATAAATTTGACTTCGTAAGGTGATTTCTCTTCTCCTCCTTTCAAAGAGAACCGCGGTCGGCGTCCGCGGTTCTCGGCGTTTAAGCGGAGGCTGCGGCAGTATAATCGCGTCATCAAACTCTTGCGAGGTAACATGCCAACACAAATTACAATTATTGGACTGGGTCAAATTGGGGCTTCGATAGGGATGGCGCTTGCAGCTCATAAAGATTCCATTTTACGCGTAGGACACGATAAAAAATCGGAAGCGGAACGCGATGCGCTCAAAAAAGGCGCGGCAGATAAAGTGGAACACAACCTGCCGCGCGCCGTGCAAGATGCAAAGATCGTGGTCTTGAGTATCCCGCTCAGCCAGGTACGCGAGACGCTGGAGTTTATTGCGCCCGACCTGAAGAAAGGTACAGTGGTGCTGGATACCACACCAATAAAAGCCGATGTGCAAAAGTGGGCAAAGGAATTTTTGCCTGAAGGATGTCATTATGTAGGGCTTGTGCCTGCCGTCAACCCCGAATACCTGTATGATTTTCACCTCGCCCCCACTACGCCCCAGCCCGATTTATTTTCAAGAGGAATTTTCCTGGTGGATGCTCCACACGGCACGCCCGAACAAGCCGTGATATTGGCGATGGATTTTGTGCGTCTGCTGGGCGCTGAGCCGTTGCTCACCGACCTCGTCGAATCCGACGGCTTGATGTCCAGCGCCCACCTTCTGCCACAATTACTTTCGGCGGCTTTGCTGAATGCCACCATTGACCAGCCAGGCTGGCAGGAGGCGCGCAAAGTGGCAGGCAACGCCTACGCCATCGCTACGGCTGGGCTGGTGCATCAGGATGAAATCACTTCTCTAAAAATGTCTGCCCTGCAAAATCGCGCGAACATTGTTCACAAACTGGACGTAACGCTTGCCGCCCTGCGCGGTTTGCGCGATGACATCGAAAATGAAGACGATGAAGGGCTGGCGCTGCGGCTGGAATCCGCGCGGAGCGGGCGCAGCCGCTGGTTGAGTGAGCGCATGTCCGCCGACTGGTCAAAACCTGAGGAACCTGAATTACCCGATACGCCCTCCATATCGGAGCGGCTCTTTGGCGGTTTGATTCGCAAAAAACACGGAAAATAAGACGAATTGTGCAAAAT
>DYML01000171.1 GCA_020721605.1 Anaerolinea thermophila | reverse complement strand
ATAACCCGTAATAACGCTTTTGTTATAATGCCTGCATTGTACAGGTGAAATTGTTTCCCTGCCTGTGGAGGATTATTAATATGATGAGATTTGATCGCTTTACCGAGCGCGCGCAGGAAGCCGCTCAACGCGCTGCTGAAATTATTCAGCGTTACGGACACAACCAAATAGACACCGAACACATTCTGCTGGCGCTTATTGAGCAGCCCGGCGGGGTGATTCCCCAAATTCTCGAAAAACTCAACGTCAGCCCAGAAGCCCTCACCGAGCGGCTGGATTCCACTTTGCGCGCCAGCCCCAAAGCCAACATCTTCGGCGGCGGCGCAGGGCAAATTTTTATCACCCCGCGCGTTAAACGCATTATTGACCTCGCCAACGAAGAAGCCAACCGCCTCAAAGACGAGTACATCTCCACCGAGCATATCTTTCTCGCCATTCTCACCGAGCGCAACACGCCCGCCGCCCGTATTTTGGAATCGGCAGGGCTGACCCGCGACCGCGTGTACGATGCCATTCAAGACCTGCGCGGCGGGCAGCGGGTGACAGACCCGCAAGCCGAGACAAAATACCGCACGCTGGAAAAATACTCGCGCGACCTGACCCAACTCGCCCGCGAAGGCAAACTCGACCCCGTCATTGGGCGCGACAAGGAAATTTTGCGGCTGATTCAAATCCTCTCGCGCCGCACCAAAAATAATCCCGTGTTGATTGGCGAAGCGGGCGTGGGCAAGACCGCCATTGCCGAAGGACTCGCGCAAAAGATTGCCACTAACGACGTGCCTGAGATTCTTTCGGGCAAAAAAGTGGTTGCGCTCGACCTCGGCGCGATGATTGCCGGTTCGCGTTTTCGTGGCGAATTTGAAGAACGACTCAAAGCCGTGATGGACGAAGTGCAGCGCGCCAAAGGCGATGTGATTCTGATGATTGACGAACTGCACACCGTTGTCGGCGCGGGCGCGGCGCAGGGCGCAATGGACGCCAGCAACATGCTCAAGCCCGCTCTCGCGCGCGGCGAGTTGCAGTGCATCGGCGCCACCACTCTGGATGAATTCCACAAGCATATCGAAAAAGACGCCGCGTTGGAACGCCGCTTTGCGCCCATTCATGTGGAAGAGCCAAACGTGGAAGACACCATCAAAATGCTGCACGGCTTGCGTGACCGCTACGAAGCGCATCACAAAGTTCACTTTTCAGATGAAGCCCTGACCGCCGCCGCCCGCCTGGCTGACCGCTACGTCACCGACCGCCACCTGCCCGACAAAGCCATTGACCTGATTGACGAAGCCGCTGCCAAAGTGCGCGTGGCGCTCTACTCCATGCCTCCCGATTTGAAAGGTATGAAAACCGATGTAGACCGCCTGCGCGCCGAAGAAGAACAGGCAGGCTTGGAGCGTGACTATGAACGCGCCGCGCAAAAGAAAGCCGAGCGTTTGCGCCTCGAAACCGAATACGCCGAAAAACGCGACAAATGGGAAACCGAACACCAACTCGATGAAGTGGTGGATGTGGACGACATCGCCTCCGTTGTGCATCAATGGACGGGAATCCCCGTTAACCAAATGCTCGAAACAGAGTCGGAAAAACTGCTGCACATGGAAGCCCGCCTGCACGAGCGCATCATCGGGCAGGAAGAAGCCATTCACGCCATCTCGGATGCCATTCGCCGCGCGCGTTCTGGCTTGAAAGACCCCAGCCGCCCAATTGGCTCATTCATCTTCATTGGTCCGTCGGGCGTGGGCAAGACCGAACTCGCCAAAGCTCTGGCTTGGTTCATGTTTGACGATGAAGAAGCCCTCGTCCGCATTGACATGTCTGAATACCGCGAACAGCACACCGTTAGCCGTTTGTTTGGCGCACCTCCCGGATATGTGGGCTACGAGGAAGGCGGACAACTGACAGAAGCAGTCCGCCGCCGCCCGTACCGCGTGGTGCTGTTTGACGAAATTGAGAAGGCGCATCCCGAAGTGTGGAATGCCCTGTTGCAAATTTTGGATGACGGACGGCTGACTGACGGGCAAGGCAAGGTGGTGGATTTTCGCAACACGGTGTTAATTATGACCTCGAACCTCGGCACCGAATATGTGACCAAAGGCGGCACACTCGGCTTCCTCACCCAAAAAGCCGATGACGATGAACGCGCCATGCACAGCAAAATTGAGAAGGCGCTCAAGGGCGCGTTCCGTCCTGAGTTCCTCAACCGTGTGGACGAGACGGTCATGTTCTCGCCGCTTACCATTGAACAGATGGAAGAGATTGTGGTTTTGCAAATGAAGGAAGTGCAGGATCGGTTGAACGAACATGACATCACCGTTCAATTAAGCGACTCTGCCCGCCACTGGCTTGCCAAAGAGGGCTTTGATCCCGCTTTTGGCGCCCGCCCCCTGCGCCGCGCCATTCAAAAATATGTTGAAAGCCCGCTTTCAGTGGAGTTACTCGGCGGAAAGTTCAAAGATGGCGGTGTGGTGCTGGTGGATGTCGGCGACAATAAGATTATCTTCCAAACCGAAGCGACGCCTGCGAAGAGAAAGTCGAAGCAAAAGGTGGAAGCGTAGGGGGAAGTAACGAGTAAAAAGTGAGAAGTTGAGAAGTTGAGACGGAAGAAGGCGTAAATCCTCTTCCGTCTTTTTTTATTCCGCATTCTGCGTTCTGCGTTTTTCATTTGCACTTTCCCTCCAATTTCCTAACCCCATACTCAGTCACACGCGGTATCATGGAGAAAAATTTATTAAGGAGAATGCCATGAGCGAAAACAAAGAAACCAGCAAGTCGGGGCTGATCGCCCTGTTAATCGGCATCGGCGTTTTGGTTTGTTGTATCTGCCTGATGGGCGTAGGCATTGTGGGGTATGCCTATTATGCGCTTGAACAGACAGCCGCCGCGCCGACCCCCTCCGCCAGCGCGTCTGAACCCTTCCGCCCGTCTGTGGATTTAATCTCACCAGACACTGCTCAAATGTTGGACGAAATGATTGTGCCGGAAAATGACGTGTACGCATTAGCCTGCCGCTTGCAGGGAAAGTGTAATATTCCCACCACGCTGTCTGCGCCCGCCGTGCCTTTAACCGTTGGCGCAACCCAGAAGTTTTGGCTAATTAATTCAGATACCAACGAGCATTTTCAAATCAACGCCACCTTGCTTTACATCACGCCCCTCACTTATTTTTGGGCTGAAGAAGGCGTGGACGTGAATGATGCCGACCTGCAAAAATTAATGGACACCTTTGACCAAAAAATTATCCCCACCGACCGCGAGTTCTTCGGCAGCGAATGGACGCCCGGCGTGGATAACGACCCGCATATTTATGTTTTATACGCGGGCAGTCTTGGCAGTAACATCGGCGGGTATTTTTCCTCGATGGATTCCTATAACCCGCTGGTGCATGAATACTCCAACGGACACGAGGCATTTGTGCTAACCAGCTCGCAGCCGCTGGGCGATGAATACGCCTACGGCACGCTCGCGCATGAATTTGTTCACATGATCCAATTCCCCACCGACCGCAATGATGCATCCTGGCTCAACGAAGGCTTTGCCGAACTGGGTGTTTTCTTAAATGGCTATTATGGCGGCGGCGGCTCTGACTGGTATTATGCGCAAAACCCCGACCTGCAATTAAACGACTGGGCTACCAACACCTCGCCCGATTTTAGCGCCCACTACGGGCAGAGTTTTCTCTACGTTGCCTACTTCCTCGACCGTTTTGGAGAGGAAGCCACGAAAGCCTTAACCGCCAACCCCAAAAACGATCTCGCTAGCGTGGATGATACGCTCGCGGCGCTTAACGCCATAGACCCGCAAACGAAAAAAATAATCACCGCCGACGATCTTTTTATAGATTGGGCAGCCGCCTTATATTTACAAGATGCCAGCGTGGGCGATGGGCGGTATATTTATCACAATTATCCCAACGCTCCGCAAACAACCGACACAGAAGTCTTCTCCGACTGCCCGCAATCAGCCTCAAATCGTGAAGTTCACCAATTTGGCATTGATTATATTAATATCTCCTGCGCCGGTCAGCACACCTTAATTTTTAATGGCTCCACTGCTGTAAATATGCTGCCCGCCGACCCGTATTCTGGCGCGTACACCTTTGGCACAAACTTTGGCAACGAATCGGATATGACCCTGACCCGCGAATTTGACTTCACCAACGTCAGCGCCCCCATTACCTTCTCTTTTAACACCTGGTACGACCTGGAAGAAGATTACGACTATCTTTACCTTGAGGTCTCTGAAGATGGCGAAACCTGGCAAATTCTCACCACCCCTTCTGGTACAGGTGATAACCCATCGGGCAATTCCTACGGCTGGGGTTACAATGGCGCTACAAATGACTGGATACAGGAAGAGATTGACCTTTCACCGTATGCGGGCAAAAAAATACAGGTGCGTTTTGAATATGTGACCGATGCCGCAGTGCTGGGCGAAGGCTTTTTGCTGGACGATGTAGCGATAGACGCCATCAATTATGAGTCTGATTTTGAAACAGACGATGGCGGCTGGACGGCGGCGGGTTTTGTGCGCCTGAGCAACATTCTGCCGCAATCTTTTCAACTGGCGTTAATAACTAAAAATGCCAGCGGCGCTACGGTACAAATGATCGAACCAAACGCCGATCAACAGGCAGAAATTCCGCTTTCGTTGTCGGCTGGCGATGAAGCAATTTTAATTGTGTCTGGCTCCACCCGCCACACGCGAGAAAATGCCGTCTATCAAATTGAAATTAAATAACCGTTTTGGCAAGGTTGTATTAAAGTAAAGTTTTAAGCCGCGCTTATTTTTACGAATCAATACGCAAAACGTCCCGCCGATAAAATTGGCGGGACGTTTTAAAAGCGGCATGCGCGGTTAGATTCAGATCAGGGTCGGCTGTTTACAATCTCTTTCACCCGCCCCACTTGCCCATCTTCCAGGCGGACTTTAATGCCGTGCGGATGTTTGGGAGAACTGGTCAGAATATCCTTAACAATGCCTTTGGTTAATTTCCCCGTGCGTTGGTCTTGCTTGAGGACGATGAAAACAGTCATGCCGGGTTTTATGTTGGCGCGGGTTTCTCCATTCATCCAGTACCGACCTTGCGTGGGTTATCTTTGAAGCGCAGCGCCAACTCGCGCAATTGCACCGGGCTGATCGGCTTTAGCAGGACAATATCGGCAATCTCCTGCAAAGATTCAGACTGGCGCTCGTCGGCGGTTGCCAGAATGACGCGGGTTTTTTTCATGCGCTTCTCTGCGCGGATGTAGTCCAACAGTTCCCTGCCTGAGACGTTGGGCAGGTGCAAGTCAAGAATTACCAGATCGGGCGTAATTTCGCTTAATCGCAACAGGGCGCTTTTTCCATCTGTAATTGCCTCCACCTCAAAATTGGCTTGCAGGGTTAATGAAAAAATCTGGCTGAGTGTTGCATTGTCTTCGATAATTAGCGCAAGGGGTTTTGTCATAAGTTTTTCTCTGGGTCTTCTATCATCGGCATCATAATTGTAAATATACTTCCCTGCCCCGCTTCACTTTTGAGGGAAATCTGCCCGCCCATCAATTCTACCAATTGTTTGGCAATAGACAAACCCAAGCCTGTGCCGCCATTATTGCCCGTTAGCGAGGTGTCTACCTGGCGGAATGGCTCAAAAATATAGGTCTGGGCTTCTTTGGGAATGCCAATGCCGGTATCTGAAACCTGCATCAGCCAATGGTGGTCTTGCGCTTTGAGCAAATCCAGTCGAATTTCACCTTCCGCTGTAAATTTTACGGCGTTTGCCATTAAGTTAATTAATATCTGGCGCAACCTTTGTTCATCGCCTATTAATGTTTTGGGGAGTTGAGGGTCAATGTGGGTGATAAGTTTTAATCCTTTTTGGGCTGCTAAAATGCGCAAGTTTGTAACTACTTTTTCGAGCATGGCGCTAATTTCAAGGGGCTTCAATTTTAATTTAATAGAATTGGATTCGATCTGCGCTTCGTCAAGCAGTTCATTGACCATGTCGGTGAGATAGTGCGTGCTGCCAATAATTTGTCCGACCGCTTCTTTTTGAGTTTCATCCAATGACCCCAGGGTGTTGTCGTGCAGTAATTCGGCGTAGCCTAAAATACCGCCCAGGGGGGTTCTTAATTCGTGGCTCACTTTGGCAAGTAACTGACTTTTTAGGCGGCTGCTTTCCAACGCCTGATCACGGGCAATGGCAAGCGCGTTTGCAATTCGTTTTTGTTCGCTGATGTCGTGCAACACAATTACCCTGCCAACTATTTTTTTGCTTTTATTGTGCAATTGTGAAATGCGCAGTTCATACCAGCCTTGCAGGTCGCCTTCGCCAATGGTGATCTCGTCTAATGCTGTGTTGGTTTTGAGGTATTGTTCCACCACTTCCCGCCAGGCGGCAAGCGCTTCAATTGCTGGTTTTCCAATGGTTTGTGATGCCGAAAGCCCCAGCAGGCGCTCGGCGGCGGGGTTAATATCTGTAATGCGTTCTTGTATGTCGAGAACCAGAATACTGTCGCTCATGCCGTCAATGACCACTTCGCGCGCGATGGACATTAAATTGAGAAATTGAAAACGAAATAACGACCAGCCCAGCGCCAAGCCGCTGACGGCAAAGGCAAAGTGGGTTGGGTCTATTTTTATAAACCCTAAAATATAGGTGATGCTTGCCGCCAGCGGCGCAATGACGCTGATCAGCAGGGCAACTGCCTGCTGGCGATACAGGCTGGCTGAATTGCTCAACGACCAATGAACGATGAGCGCCATGCTGATGCCAATTAGTAAATAGGAGTAGATGAGGCTTGCCCAGTTGGCAAGACCAAACTCAAAAGTGACAGGCGCAATCGGCAGGTTATTGTTTAAATAGATGCGAGTCCAATATAAATGATGCGCTTCGTTGGTGAGAAGTAAAATTCCAAAAATAAATTCGGGTAAAAATAAAGCCCAAACAACCAGGTTTGTTGTCCACTTTTCACGATGGGTGTATTGCAGTATAAAAATCAGCAGTACCGGTCCCAAATTATTAATGACCAACAGTAATATTTTCATTGCCCAAGTGGCGAGGAAAATATTGTCGCCGCAAAGGTAGACTGCCATTTGCCCAAATCCCCACCAGGTGATGACGAAGATCAACCAGAAGAAGGGCTTTGCGGCTTGAACAGAACTGTGCCGCCAGGTGTAGACAGCCAGTGTGCTGGTGATGATGGGCGGTATGAGAAGCAAAAATAAATAGGTGGAAAAGAGCGGGTTCATGGGGTGGCTACTCCGTTCAACGGCAGTCAAACTCCCCTGCGGGAGCATGGTTTTGAGTAATGGAAAAATAAAGGGTTAGTCTGCGTGGATTGTTTTCCATTGTATCTTTTTTATGACGCCAGACCTCTTGGTTTTATATTGCACTAGGGTCACAATCTTCCCCCTGCCTGTAAAAATGATTGTGCGGCAGATTTTTAACCCGCCGCACAATCATTTTTATGTTGTTAGCGCAG
>DYML01000170.1 GCA_020721605.1 Anaerolinea thermophila | reverse complement strand
ATTTTCACTTTCCACTTTTTTATTATTTACGTTTTATTTTTTTTACTTATTTTCATCTTTGCCGAGGAAGTTGCTTAACATGCTGGTAAATTCCATCGGGAAGATAAACTTGGTGGAGGGGCTGGCGCCGATGGATTTGAGCGTTTCAAAATACTGCAAGGTCATGGTCTTTTGATCCACCGATTTGGCAGCGTTGAAGATGGCTTCCAATGCGACTGCAAAGCCTTCTGCCCGCAACGCCTGTGCCTGCTTTTCACCTTCGGCGCGTAAAATGTTGGATTCGCGCTCGCCTTGTGCCTGAAGAATGGCAGCCTGCTTGGTGCCTTCGGCGCGGTTTTTTGCGGCTTCCTGGTCGCCCATCGATTCAGTGACCAGTGCGCGGCGGACTCGCTCCGCTGTCATTTGGCGGTTCATTGCGTCTTGAACGTCACGCGGGGGGACGATCTCACGAATTTCCACATTGGTAACTTTTACCCCCCAGCGACCGGTCACTTCATCCAGACGGGTGCGGAGCATGGTGTTGATGTGTTCTCTTTGAGATAGCACTTCGTCGAGCATAATGCCGCCAATGACGGCGCGCAGGGTGGTTGCTGCAATGCCTGCGGCGGCGGCTTCAAAGTTGCTGACCTGTAAAACAGATTCGGCGGGGTCTAGCACTTTAAAGTACCACAAGAAGTCAATGGAGATCGGCGCATTGTCTTTGGTAATTGAAGTTTGCTGGGGAATTTCGCGCACCTGTTCGCGCAGGTCTGCTTTTACGCCACGATCAATGACAGGGATGAGCAGAACCACGCCTGGTCCTTTTGCGCCCACACAACGACCAAGACGAAATACAACCAGACGTTGATATTCGGGAACGATGCGGATGGCATTGGCAAGAAATACAAAGCCAATCACCAATATTGCGCCAACAAAACAAAAAATAGTGCCGCCTGCTGCAAATGGATCCATTTTTTTCTCCTTTAAATTTTTAAGTTTGGCTATTTTATTTTTTCAACAACGAGGATAACTCCCTCGCGGCGAACGACCTGAATTGTACTGCCGTTAGAGATGGGGCTGTCGCTTTTGGCAGACCACATCTCTCCATTTACATAGACACTGCCTTCATCCTGAATGTCAGACTTGGCTTCGCCCTTTGCGCCAATTAATATTTCAAGGTCGTGTGTGGGACGTGCGTTTGCGGCTTGGGTTGTTTTTTGCACGATCACCCATAAAAAGATAGATATCAGCCCCGAAGTAACCAGCGCGACCAACGGGTTTACAGCAGGCTTCCAGCCATCTGCGGCAAACATAAATATAGAGCCGATCACCAAAAGCAGAATGGAAAGACCGAGGTAGATTTCGCGCTTTGGTTTTTGAATGGCGTACGCAAATGGAAAAACGCTTAAAGCAAGGATGATTAACGCCCACCAATTGAAAGATAGGTTGTACACTGCATACCCTGCCAAGGCAAGCGAGAAGAATGACCCCACTTCAAACAACCCTGTGCCGGGCGTCACAATTGCCATCAGCCCAAGCAAAATGCCGCTTAGTAAAATAAGGTATGCAATATTGGGTTCCAATAAAAAGTCCATTTTGCCTCCAGTTGATTATACAGCAGATAAACAGTCTCTATGAGTATCTACGAAGAAGAGCGCAAATCGTCTCATTATTTTGTGTCAGCAATTTTCATTGTGAATATGTCACACCTGCCCTGGCGGGCGGTGCCAGGGAAGTGCGCTCGCAATGACATATTGAGAATTGCCGATTTTACCTGGGTTGGTTTTGAGTTAGAATAAATGCACTGTTTGACCAATTTAATTTTTTAGATGTTGTTCAATTTCATCGTGAAAACTGATTTATTTCCCCTGAAAATTTATAAAAAATGGAGTCTCTGTGAAATTTCAAAAAATTTGCGTGATCGGTCTTGGCTACATCGGTCTCCCTACCGCATCCACATTCGCCGCGCATGGCATCAAAGTCCTCGGCGTAGATGTCAGCCAGCAGATTATAGACACCCTGAATCAGGGTGAAATTCATATTCAAGAACCAGGCTTGCACGAGGAAGTGAAAAAAGCCGCCGAGTCGGGCAATTTTTACGCTGCCACCCAACCCGCAGAGGCAGATGCTTTTATCATTGCGGTCCCAACCCCCTTTCGGCACGATGAACTTGGCGAACACAACGGTGTAACTTATAAACTGGCAGATATGAGCGCCGTAATCTCTGCCGCCGAATCCATCGTCCCATTCTTGCGGCGGGGCAACCTGGTCATCCTGGAATCAACCTCCCCGCCGCGCACCACAGCCGATTTAATCGCCCCCATTCTTGCCCGCTCTGGGCTGCTTGCCGGGCGTGATTTTCACCTGGCTTATTCGCCCGAAAGAGTCTTGCCCGGACAAATTATGCGTGAACTGATTGAGAATGCGCGCGTGATTGGCGGCATCACCCCCGAATCTGCGCAGGCAGGTCGAGATTTATACGCCACCTTTGTGAAAGGGCAAATCATTCAAACTGATTCAACCACCGCCGAAATGGTCAAACTGATGGAGAACACCTACCGCGATGTGAATATTGCCATTGCCAATGAATTTTCGCGCCTCGCCGATAAATTTGGCGTAGATGTCTGGGACGCAATTTCAATTGCCAATTTACACCCGCGCGTTAAAATTTTGACCCCCGGACCCGGCGTTGGCGGGCATTGCATTAGTGTTGACCCCTGGTTCTTGGTTGAATCTGCGCCAGACCTGACCCCGCTCATTTATCACGCGCGTCAGGTTAATGATGCCCAACCTCACTTTGTGGTGGAGACGGTTCAACGCGCCCTCGGCACATTGAATGGGAAAAAAATCGCCGCCCTCGGCTTGGCATATAAACCCGACGTAGACGATCTGCGCGAAAGCCCCGCCACCGAAGTTGTGCGCCTGCTGCAAGCCGAAGGGGCAGTGGTGAAAGCATGGGAGCCTTTCAAGCCGAATGCCAACCTGGCGGGCATTCACATGTCTCCCACGCTGGACGATGCCCTGCAAGATGCCGAAGCGCTGCTGCTTTTGGTTAACCATGCCGAATTTAAACAATTGAATCCTGCTGCGGTTGCCGCAAAAACAAAAGCCCGCATCGTGGTGGATGCAGTGAACGGCTGGAATGACGAAACATGGAAAAAAGCCGGCTTTGATGTGCATGTTTTGGGCATTGGGAAACAGCACCATTAATCGTTTACCTGGCTTATGAAAATACTCTCTGTTTTTGGCACACGCCCCGAAGCCGTAAAAATGGCGCCCATTGTAAAATTGCTGGCTCAAACCACAGGCATCGAATCGCGGGTCTGCGTCACTGCCCAGCATCGGCACATGCTCGACCAAGTTTTAAACCTATTTGAGATTAATCCACATTACGACTTGGACCTCATGCGCCCAGATCAATCGCTTGCGCAACTAAGCGCGGCAATTTTTACACACCTTGACCCTGTGCTTGAAGACTTTCACCCCGACTGGGTCTTGGCGCAAGGCGATACCACCACCGTCGCAATTACGTCTTTACTTGCCTACTATCGCCGCATTAAATTTGGGCATGTGGAAGCAGGACTGCGCACGCACGATAAATGGCAGCCCTTTCCAGAAGAAATCAACCGCCGCGTTGCGGGCGTCATCGCCGACTTGCATTTTGCGCCAACCGATTGGTCTCGTCAAAATTTGCTGCGTGAAGGCGTATCGGATGACAAAATTGAGGTTACGGGGAACACGGTAATTGATGCCTTGCAATTTGTATCCACTCAGCCTGAGCCGAGCGAGATTTCTCAACTACTTGCCAGTCGGCTCATAACCCGTCGGCTTATCCTTGTCACCGCCCACCGCCGCGAGAATTTTGGCAAGCCGCTCGAAAATATTTGCCGCGCATTGCTCCAACTGGCACAGCGCGGCGATGTTGAGATTGTCTATCCCGTGCATTTAAATCCCAATGTGCAGGAACCGGTTAATAGATTATTAAGCGGTGTGAATCACATTACCCTTCTGCCGCCCTTGGATTACCTGCCGCTGGTGCATTTAATGAAACATGCCGCGCTCATCCTCACCGATTCTGGCGGAATTCAAGAGGAAGCGCCGGCATTTGGTATTCCAACCCTTGTTTTGCGTGAGGTCACGGAACGTCCTGAGGGCGTTTCTGCTGGAACGCTTAAATTAGTTGGAACAGAAACCGGCGTCATCTTACAGGCAGCGCAGCGGCTTTTGGAAAACAAATCTGCTTATGTCAAAATGGCACAGGCGGCGAACCCGTATGGCGATGGTCACGCGGCGCAAAAAATTATTACTGCATTATTAAATCAAGATGTGTAAGATGAATGTTTTCAAAATTGTATGGATTAAACTTGATGCGATATGCTAAACTGTTTTTAGAATAGTATCTAGTTAATAGCAAACTTGTCGAAAGGCAGGGACGCAAAGTCATGGGTCTAAAGGTTGCGCAGACGCAGCAATGATTGCCAGACTGCCAAAGATTACACGTTTTTATGTGTTCCTTTTGCGTCTGGCATGGTGTCAGACGTTTTTTTATATTTTAAATACAAATTTTTCAAGTTTGCAAGATGTTAGTTTGTAATGTTTAACAAAAAAAATCTGGGTATAATAAAGGGCATCCATGAAACGCATTTTTTTATCTATTTTCACTGTATTTTCTCTGCTCAGCACAGGTTGGGCGCCTGTTCACGCACAATCTGTAGAGCAGGATCCTAAATACTTTAGCGAGACAGGTCATAATGTTAAAGGTGATTTTCTAACCTTTTATAACAGTAACTCCAACGCTATATTTTTATACGGGTATCCCATTACTGAGGAATTTGTTAATAAAGATGGAAAGACGGTTCAATATTTTCAGCGCGCCCGTTTTGAATATAACCCCAGCCTGCCAGAAGGTCAGCGGGTATTCCTTACCCAGTTGGGGCGCGAAACCTATGTTTCGACGGGTTTATTGAATGTCTCGAATACGTTTGCCTGCCGCACATATACTGAAACTGGCTACCCCGTTTGCTTCACATTCCTTGAGTTCCTCGATCAATATGGCAGTGTACAGCAGTTTGGATATCCGATCTCAGGGTTTGAATATCACGAAAATAAGATTGTTCAGTACTTTGAAAAAGCGCGTCTGGAGTGGCAGCCGTGGAAAGTTGAAGGACAGCGTGTTGTCGTTTCAGATTTGGGTCGCATTTATTTTGATAAGATTGGCGAAGAACCAGCGCTGTTGTTGCCGGTGCCAGCGTTGGATAACACGAACAACAATATTATCAGTTTACAGGTGCGTGCTTTTGCCTGGAAGGCAGTTACTCTTGCCGCTGATTCGCAATTGATCTTTGTTATTGTGCAGGATCAAAAATTACAGCCTGTGGCAAATGCAAGTTGCAAAACCAATGTGCATTGGCCCGATGGGCGCGTAGAGCCTGTGAATTTAACAACAAATACCAATGGCGTGGGTATGGTTCCTCTCTCTTTCACTAATCAGCCGTATGGCAGTTTGATTTATGTTGATGTGGTTTGCAATTTTAGCAATTTAAGCGCAACTACAACCACTTCATTCAGAATTTGGTATTAAGCGGTTTGTTGTTTATAAAAAGAAGGCGTTTGCAAAACGCCTTCTTTTTGAATCCGTGATTTTGGAAATACTGCCTATGTTTTGGACTGGCTGTGACCCATCAAAATCATCGAGGTGATAATCACCACGTCCTGCGCAAAGTGGATTGCCCACGCAATGAGAAGTCCCTGCGTTTCGACCAAACTCATCGCCAGCAGCCAGCCGAGGAATCCCGCCATCAACGCGCCGACCACGCCGCTGGGCATTCCGAAATAATGCGGTGCGCCGAAGACAATGCCTGAGATGAGGACGATGACGGATACCGAGAAAATTCCATACAGCGGGGAGATGATTCCGATTCTGAAGATGGCTTCTTCTGAAAAGGCATTCGCCACCGAGAACGGGATGGACCAGAGCAGGCTGAAGAGGAAATAGCGATAGTCCACGCCTGCTTTTTTCAACTGGAAGAACATGAAGATGGCTGTGCCGAGCGTGATAAATAATCCGATGCTCGTAGCAATTTCCAGCCAGGTCTCATTGCCTGTGACTCCGAGCCAGTCAATTTTGCTGATGTGGGCGTTGACATCTCCCATGCGGAAGAAGCGCGTGAAGTTTTCAGGATTGAGTAAATAGGTGAGGAGCAGAACAACGGCGGTCAAAATCAATTGCAGGGATTGAAATTTGATTTGCGTGTTGACCACAGGGTTGGCGTGGAGCACGGTTTTGATTTTGGCAGTGACAGGTCGAAGGGCGAAAATGCCTGCGGCGGCGAGACCAACGATCAGGGCGGTGAGAAATGGGATCATGTTTTCCTCTTTTTGAGGGACTCCAACGTCTCCTGACGTTGGACTGATTTTAGGATGAAACTCCAAAGTCGGGAGACTTTGGAGTCCGATTGCCGCTAATTTTTATAAATCTCATTCGCCGCGTGGATGCCCGCAATGACCACCGCTTCGATTCCGCCGCCCATTGTACCTGAACCAGCGACGTATAAATTCTTGATGGGCGTTTTGACGGTCAGGCGTTTTTGCCCTGCGGCGGGACCATAAATAGAGCCGTGGGTTGTGTTTGCGTAGCGGGCGAAGGTGGCGGGTGTGCCTTCCTGGCGGTAGGTGATGTGCTGCTGCAAGCCGGGGATAATCTCGGCGGCGGAGGCAATCATTTCGTCGGCGAATTTCTGCTTGCGTTCTTTGTAGTCAGGTGATTTGCGATCCCACTTGGCGAAGTCGCTTTCGGGGAGCAAACGCAACAGGGTGACAGAAGCATGATTCGGCGGGGCAAGGGTCGGGTCAATGTTCGAGGGGATCATGATTCCGATGTCGTCCAACATGGTGATGGGGGAAAGGTTCGGGACGATGTCCAATCCCAAAAAGACGATGAAGGCGGACGTGGATGGCTTGAGCGATTCGATTTCTGCCGCGAAATCAGCGGGGACGTGTTTTCGCTCCAGCAATTCGAGGAAGGTCTTGTGCGTGTCGGCGTTTGAGAGGATGGCTTTGGCGCGGTGTGTTGTCCCGTCTTTGAGTTCAATGCCGACAGCGTGTCCGTTCTCGACGAGGATGCGTTGAACGGGCGCGCGGAGGTAAACCTTGCCGTTGTGTTTTTCAATGACATCTACCAGCGCGTTGGGGAAAGCCTGCGAGCCGCCGACGGGATAATATCCGCCGTCGAAGTGGTAGCCGAAGATGGGCGCCATGTTGCCGACGTTGAGTGATTTGGGGTCGTCGCTGAGATAGCCAGTGAGCGCGCACAGCAAATCCTTCACCCGTTGGTCTTTGAAAAACTCATCGAGCATGGAAACAAAAGGCTTGTCCATCCATTTGTGGGCGTGCGGGTTGCGAGTGGGATACGCGAGAAAGTCTTCCACGTTGTCGGGAGTGCGCGGCGCGCCACCCGTTTTTTCCATATCTGCGAACATCTCGCGGTAGACGTTCAAAATTTCATCGAAGAAGTTTTTGAGATTTTCCGC
>DYML01000169.1:5505-7585 GCA_020721605.1 Anaerolinea thermophila | reverse complement strand
CATTGACGCATCCCCAGCCAAATGATATAAATGCGCCCAATATGAAATCGGCTCACTTCCACATGACCATGTCCATGACTACTACCTCTCGGTCTCACCGTGAGATATTTGTGCTTGGACAGACGTAACCGAAACAAGGTACTCTCAAAACACAACGCCTCACGCTTCGCAACGTGGGGCGTTTTTGTTACCTTGACCTCACCCCCGCCCCTCTCCTTTTAGGAGAGGGGAAAACAAAGGAGAAGAACCTATGCAAAACAAAACACTCGTGATGAAATTCGGCGGTACATCTGTTGGGTCGGTGGCTGCGCTGACCAAGGCGGCTGAGATTGTGAAGAGTGCGCGCGCCGACTTCGCCCGCGTGGTGGTCATCACTTCTGCGATGTCGGGAGTCACCAACCTTCTGCTGGATTGCGCCGCGCTCGCCGCGCAAGGGAAGGTTGATTCGCTTCCGAACACAGAATCCAGGCTGAAGGAAAAACACTTCACCGCCGCAGACGCGTTGATCAAGGACGAAATTTTGCGCAATGCGGTCAAGCAGGAAATCAGCGACCTGATTTTTTCTTTTGTGGATTTGTGCAAAGCGATTGCCATCCTCGGCGAAGCCAGCCCGCGTGCGATGGATGCGGTGGCTTCGATTGGCGAGCGGATGAGCGTGCGCTTGCTGGCGGCGGTGATTGAAAGCGCGGGAGTCAAAGCGCAGGCAATTGCGTCCACCGAGTTTGTGGTGACCAACGCGCATTATCAAAACGCGCACCCCGATTTCAAAGCCACCACCGAAAAGACGCGCGCCCTGCTCAACCCGCTGATGGATGCGGGCATTGTCCCCGTCACCACTGGCTTTATCGGCGCGACTCCCGAAGGCGTAATCACCACCCTGGGGCGCGGCGGCAGTGATTATTCCGCTGCCATCATCGGCTCTGTGCTTCCCGCGGATGACGTTTGGATTTGGACAGACGTGGACGGCGTGATGACCACCGACCCGCGTATTGTGAAGGATGCCCAAACGCTGCCCGAAATCACCTACAGTGAAATTGCGGAACTGGCATATTACGGCGCGAAGGTTTTGCATCCAAAAACCATCCGCCCCGTGGTGGATGCGGGCATTGGGCTGCGAATCTGCAACACCTTCAACCCGTCTCATCCTGGCACGCGGCTGATTGCGAATGCAAAAATTAACGGCAAAGTGGATGGAAAGGTGGTCAAAGCCGTGACCGCCATCCGCAGTCAAAGATTGGTGACGATTGAAGGGCGCGGCATGTTGGGCGTGCCGGGTGTGGCGGCGCGCGCGTTTGGCGCGGTGGCATCCACCAAAACCAGTGTGCCATTAATTACGCAGGCATCCTCCGAGCAATCCATTTGTTTTGCCGTGCCTTCTGAATCTGCCGCATCTGTGATTAACGCCTTGCAATCTGTCTTTGCCAGAGAAATTGAAGACGAAGACATTGACCGCGTGTGGATGACGGAAGATGTTTCCATTGTGACTGTGGTTGGCGTGGGAATGCGTCACACACCTGGCGTGTCGGGCAAGGTCTTCAGTCAACTTGGAAACAATCATGTCAACGTGCTTGCCATCGCGCAGGGTTCTTCGGAAGTGTCCATCAGTTTTGTAGTTGAAGCGGCGGATACCGAGAACGCGGTGAAGGCGCTGCATGAGATGATTGTAAATAAATAAAGGTCAAAGGTTGAAAGTCGAAGGTCAAAAAAATTGCAACCTTTGACTTTTGACTTTCGACAAAATATTTTTCAAAGGAGTTTTTATGAATCAAATCCCCGTAGCAGTTTTGGGCGCGACAGGTTCGGTGGGTCAGCGCTTCATGTCGTTGCTGGATCATCATCCCTGGTTCAAGGTGGTTGCGCTGGCTGCGTCTGACCGTTCGGTTGGACAAAAATATGCCGACGCCGCCCGTTGGGTTCTCAATGAACCCATGCCAGATTATGCGCGTGACATGATCGTCGTGCCTGCCACCACCGAAGCCGTGCAGGCAAAGATCGTTTTCTCGGCGTTGCACAATGACATTGCCAAAGACCTCGAACCGCAGTTTGCGCGGGCGGGCGCGGCAGTTTGTTCCAACGCCTC
>DYML01000169.1:0-5405 GCA_020721605.1 Anaerolinea thermophila | reverse complement strand
ATTGACAACGTGATTCCCAACATCGGCGGCGAAGAGGAAAAAGTGGAATGGGAGCCGCGCAAGATGCTCGGCAAGTTGAAAGACGGCAAGGTGGATTTTGCGGATATTCGATTCAGCGCCCACACCAATCGCGTGGCGGTGACGGATGGTCACACCGTGTGCGTCAGCGTGGAACTGGCGAAGCCCACTGACCCCGAATCTGCTGCGGCGATTCTACGGGCTTATGCCGCCCCGCTATCCGCCAGAGAACTGCCGTCGAGTCCGCGCCCCGCCATCAGCGTCAGAAGCGAAGCGGATCGCCCCCAGCCGCGCCTTGATCGATTCACAGGCAAAGGTATGACCACCGTTGTCGGGCGCGTGCGGCGCGATCCCATTCTCGACCTCAAATTTGTCGTGCTGTCGCACAACACCATTCGCGGCGCGGCGGGCGGCTCCATTTACAACGCCGAGTTGCTTGTCAGTGAAAATCTTTTATGATATAAACTGTCCAATTAAATATTCGCTCTTATCCAGAGAGACTGAGGGAACGGCCCTTTGAAGTCTCGGCAACCAAACCATTACATGAGTTATGGTGCCAACTCCGACAGCAGAATGGCAATGCCATTCGATCACTGGAAGATGAGAGGACGGTATGGACGCATACCTCTTCTTGTACTTTCAGAAGAGGTATTTTTATTATCTCTTCTGAAGGGCGGATAAATTTTTATTCAAGGAGAAAATTTATGACCACAATCAAAGATCGCAAATTGGGATTTGCAACCCGCGAGCTTCATGCGGGCTATTCGCCCGACCCCACCACGGGCAGCCGCGCCGTGCCGTTGTACCAGACAACGAGTTACCAATTCAAAAGCACAGAACATGCCGCCAATTTATTCGCGCTGAAAGAATTGGGAAATATTTACACGCGCCTGATGAACCCGACCACCGATGTGTTGGAACAGCGTCTTGCCTCGCTCGAAGGCGGCGTGGCGGCAGTGGCGGCGAGTTCAGGTCACGCGGCGCAGGCGCAGGCGATTTTTACTTTGTGCAGCGCAGGCGACCATATTGTCTCGTCCAGCCGTTTGTACGGCGGAACCTACAGCCAGTTCGCTTACACGTTTCCAAAACTGGGAATCGAAGTCACCTTTGTTGACCCATCTGACCCGAAGAATTTTGAAGCCGCGATTCAGCCCAACACAAAAATTATTTACGGAGAAACGCTCGGCAATCCCGACATCACCGTATTCCCGTTTGAAGAAGTCGCAGACATTGCCAGGAAACACAACCTTGTTTTGATGATTGACAACACCTTTGCCACGCCGTATCTCTTCCGCCCGTTTGAATGGGGCGCGCACGTCATCACCCATTCGACCACCAAGTTCATCACAGGCAACGGCACATCCATCGGCGGCATGATCGTGGATGGCGGTAACTACGATTGGACAAGCGACAAGTTCGAGAGTTTCAACACGCCCGATCCTTCGTATCATGGGTTGGTGTATTCATCGCTGACTGAAGCGGGACTTCCGCCGTTTGCGATCAAAGCCCGCGTTCACGTCCTGCGCGACATGGGCGGATGCGCTTCGCCGTTCAACTCGTGGCAGACCCTGCTGGGACTTGAGACTCTCAACCTGCGCATGGATCGTCATGTGCAAAACGCGCAAGCCGTCGCGGAATATCTCGAAAAACATTCAAAGGTTAGCTGGGTCAAATACCCTGGACTTAAAAGTCATCCCGATTATGACCGCGCGAAGAAATATTTTCCCAAAGGCGTTGGCGCAATGATGGGATTTGGAGTCAAAGGCGGATTGGAAGCGGGCAGGAAGTTCATCGAAAGCCTGCAACTGTTCAGCCACGTCGCCAACGTCGGCGACTCGCGCAGCCTTGCCATTCACCCAGGCTCGACCACGCACAGCCAGCTCAATGAAGAGCAGCAAGTCTCCGCTGGTCTCAGCCCCGATTTCGTCCGCCTCTCCATTGGTCTCGAAGATATTGACGATATTCTTTGGGATTTGGATCAAGCGCTTTCATAAATGCAGAAGTGAGAATGCAGAATGCAGAATAAAAAAATTCCGCATTCTGCATTCCGCATTCAAAATCATGCCTGTAAAAATTCCCTCCACCCTCCCTGCCCGAACCGTCCTCGAAAATGAAAATATTTTCGTCATGGACGAAGACCGCGCCATCCATCAAGACATCCGTCCGCTGCGGGTGGCGATCCTCAACCTCATGCCGACCAAGATCGCAACCGAGACTCAAATCTTGCGGCTGCTTTCCAACTCCGCGCTGCAAGTGGAAATCACCCTGTTGCACACCGCCACGCATGAATCTAAAAATACCGACGCCGATCATTTGCTGAATCACTACGTCACCTTTGATGAAATCAAGCACGAAAAATTTGACGGTCTGATTATCACAGGCGCGCCCGTCGAGCAAATGCCCTTTGAAGAAGTGGACTACTGGAACGAACTGACTCAAATTATGGATTGGGCTGAAACCAACGTTGAATCAAATTTTTATATTTGCTGGGGCGCGCAAGCGGGACTTTATCATTATTACGGAGTCCCAAAATATGATCTCCCCAAAAAAATGTTTGGCGTCTTCGAGCATCGTGTGCTTAATCGCATGGCGCATTTAATGCGCGGCTTTGACGACTTTTTCTTCGCCCCGCATTCGCGCCACACCGAAATTCGCCGCGAGGATATTGAGAAGGTTCCCGATCTGCAAATCCTCGCGGAGTCGGACGAAGCAGGCGTGTACATCGTCAGTTCTAAAGATGGACGTCATCTCTTCATCACAGGTCACTCGGAATATGATCCGCTGACGCTCAAAGGCGAGTATGACCGCGATGTGAACAAGGGACTGCCGATCCATGTCCCCAATAATTATTATCCAAAGAACGACCCTGCGCAAAATCCCACCGTTCGCTGGCGTGGACATGCGAATCTGTTGTACGCGAACTGGTTGAATTATTACGTCTATCAAGTCACGCCGTACGACCCGAATGAAATTCCCAAATGAATTTTGTAGGGGCGGATCTTAATCCGCCCCTACGCGGTCAATTTTTCCAGCGCCGCGCTCAACACATCCACTGCTTTTTGATAATCATCCAAATTGATGTGTTCATTTGGCGTGTGATCCAAAGCGGAATCGCCAGGTCCATAGACCACAGCGGGACATTTCCACACGGGCGCGACGATGTTCAAATCCGCTGTTCCAGTTTTGTAGACGAAGCGCGGCTCCCCGCCCTGTGAGCGGATTCCGCTCAAAAAGGCGCGTACCAGCGGAGTGTTTTTCTCGCAGCCCCAGGCGGGAATGGCGAAGCCGACAGGCTCAACCTCAAAGTGACAGTCATCTCGAAGGTGACTGTCACTTATTATTTTGTACCAAGCCTCTGGCGAAACCTTCACAGGCAAGCGGACTCCGACCTTCAGCCGCGCCCATTGCTCGAAATCATTTGAATCCGAATCCATGCCGCGCAAGGTCAGCAATAATTTGTCAAACACCTTTGGCTTATCTGTGTTGAATGAATCCACATAAGCCTTGATCTTCAACCAAACTTCAACCGCTGACTCTGCCGCCGTCTCTTCTCCGCTCGCCGTGTGAGTTTGTCCGCGTTTGACGGTGATATTTGCCCACGCGCTGCCTTTGTAGCCCAGCGCCATCCGATCCCATTGATTGGGTTCGCCGATGATCGCAAAATCAGGCTTGTATCGCTCTGCGGCAAACCTTGCGCCTTCGGAATTCCGCTCCTCTTCCACCGCGCCGATCACCACAAATTGCCAGCCATCCTTCGCGCCGACCTTCGCCACCGCATCGGTAAAACTCGCCAGCGGACCTTTTGCATCCACCGATCCGCGCCCGTACAAAAGTTCCCCTCGCCCTTCGGGAGAGGGGTTAGGGGTGAGGGTGACTTTGATTTCCCCTGGCACCGTATCAATGTGACCGAGCAGAATCACCTGCTTCGACCCCTGCCCCATCACACCGACGGCATTGCCCGCTTCATCAACGAAGGCATCGTCATAGCCAAGTGATTTCATCCGCGCCACCAGCCATTCGACTGCGCCGCGTTCCTGTCCCGACGGGCTGTATTGGGAGACAAGCCCAATCAACGTATCACTCATCCGCTTTCATCCGTTTGTCCGCTTCCAAATCCGTTACCAACACTTCCGCCAGCACATCCACCAGATGATCAATTTGCTCATAGGTGATGACCAGCGGGGGGAGCAAGCGAATCACGGTCATGCCTGCATTCAAGGCGATAATCTTTTTCTCTTGCAAAATTTTGATGTACGCCGTGACCTTTTGTTTCATTTCAATTCCGACCATCAAACCCATGCCGCGTACTTCGCGGATGTTGGGCGATTCGATCTTCTTCAACTTCTCGACCAGATACGCGCCCTTCGCCGCGGCTTGACCTGGCAAGTCTTCGCCAACGATGACATCCAGCGCCGCATTCGCCGCCGCGCATGAAAGCGGATTCCCGCCAAAGGTCGAGCCATGCACACCAGGCACAAGGTTCTTGACCTTCTCACCGATCAACACCGCGCCCATCGGCACGCCGCCCGCCAGCGACTTGGCACAGGTCAATAAATCAGGTGTCACGCCAAAATGTTGAATCGCAAACATCTTGCCTGTGCGCCCAAAGCCCGTTTGGATTTCGTCAATGATGAGCAGCGCGCCGCGTTCATCACAAATCCGCCGCGCGGCTTGGATGTATTCAGCGGACGCGGGATACAAGCCGCCTTCGCCCTGCACCACTTCCAAAATCACCGCAGCGGTTTCTTCGTTCACAGCCTTGTCCAACCCTTCGATATTGTTGAACGACACATGCGAAACGCCAGGCAGCAGCGGCTCGAAACCTTCGCGGTATTTTTTGTTGAAGGTCGCGGAGAGAGCGCCATAAGTTCTGCCGTGAAAGGCGCGCATGGCGGCGATAAAGTTTTTGCGCCCCGTGGAAATCCGCGCAAACTTAAATGCCGCTTCCACAGCCTCAGTCCCTGAGTTGCAGAAGAAGACTCTGTCCAAGCCTGGGACGAGTGCCGTGATTTTTTCCATCAGCATGGCGCGCTGGTCGTTGGGGAACGACTCGAACAAAGTGATCAGCGTGTTCGCCTGCTTGTAGAGCGCCTCCGCAATTTTTGGGTGGGCGTGACCGAGGTTGGCAACGCCGTGTCCTGACGAGCAGTCCAGATATTCCACGCCGTTTTCATCGAACAAAGACGCGCCCTGTCCGCGCACAATGGTCAAGGTCTGCTTGGCATACACGCCGGAAGTATGCTTGTTTTCAATTTCAACGATATTCATAAAGCCTCCAATGCAGAAGTCAGAATGAGGAATGCAGAATTTTATTCTGACTTCTGCATTCCTCATTCTGCATTAAGAAAAATGAGCCTGTAGACTCCGATAACCAAGTTCTTTCTTTC
>DYML01000168.1 GCA_020721605.1 Anaerolinea thermophila | reverse complement strand
TCCCCGCCGATGGCTGGACAATGCCGCAAGGAATTTCCACCGTAACCGTTTGCGACCCATCGGGAATGCTGCCCACAAAAGAATGTCCAAATTTGGTGAGCGAAATTTTTCTCAACGGCAGTGAACCCGTTCAAGCCGACAACCTCTTCCGCGAGTTCGACATCAACCGCGAGACAGAGCTGCTTGCCACCGTCTTCACCCCGCCCGAACTGATCGAAAAACGGATTTATATGATTGTCCCCGAAGCGGCTCGTGATTGGGCAATGAGCAAAGGCGTGGAAATTCCGCCCACTACTTACGATGCCATTCAAGCCCCGCTCGTTAAACCGACAGTGAATATCACCTCGCCTGAATTGTTCGCGGAGGTTAGCGGCAAGGTGCAAATCTTTGGCACGGCTTCGGGAGAAAATTTCAATTACTACCGCATGCAAGTCGGCAAGGGACTCAACCCGCAAACGTGGACTCAACTCGGCGGCGACATCATCAGCCCTGTGGAGAATGGTCAACTGGCAGAATGGGATACGACAGGACTCAGCGGGCTGTATGCTGTCCAGTTGCAGGTGGTTAGGTCAGATCAAATTGTGGAAGCGGCTGTGATTCAGATCACAGTGAAATAAACAGATTTTTTTTCAATAGGCAGTATAATATTTTCAGATAAATCAAAATAACTCAGTGAAGGAGATGTTCCCATGCGAAGAATGTTTGGCTTTTTAATTGGAATTTTGGTCGGGGCGCTGACAGGCGCAACCATCGCCTTGCTCCTGGCGCCCGAATCGGGCGATACTCTGCGCAGAGAGTTGCGTAAGCGCGGTCGGGGCTTTATGAATGAAGTAAACCACGCTGCCGATTCGCGCCGCATTGAATTGCGCGAACGGCTGGAGGCACTACGCGCCCCAAGAGGCGAACAACCTTTGTAAAGATTTGATTCAAAAACGCAGGCTTCGTTTGCGGCGTTGGCTGCAACTCCCCCGTTACACGGCTTGATAAAAAGCCTCCGCTTTTCTCATATTGTTTTTATACTCTGCCCGTTCAGAAATAATTTGTTGGTTAAGACCTGCCGCCTCGCGCCGCAGGTCTTCTCTTTGCAGCGCAATCAAAATAGCATCGGCAATTGCCTGCGGATTATTGGGGTCTACCAGTAAACCATTTTGTCCATGCGTAATCCACTCGCGGATAGATTCAAGATCGCCCGCCACAGGGAAGCAGCCGCAAGCCATCCCTTCCAGCAGCGAATTTGGCGTGCCGTCGTGAATACTCGGCGAGACCATCACCTGCGCAGCGCGAAAGACATCTCCCATTTGCGCATGAGGCAGCAGCGGATTTAATTGAACGGCATGTCCAATATTCAACTCATTAATCCACTGCAAGACCTGCGGCTCCCCCTGCATGGAAGAACAAATAAACCGAGCTTCGCTCTGCTTTTCCAGCACCAGTGGAATGGATTTAAAAAACGCCTCATTTTGGACGTAGGCGCGAAATCCGCGTGGATTAATAATAATCGGATTGCGCACGGGTTCAAGCGGTGGATAAAAAAGATCGCCCCGAATTCCGCCGTTGCCGGGGACGACCAAAGTGGGTTTGTTGAGACCGAAGCCCCAGGTTTGGGCAAGGCGCGCATCACGCGCACAATCTGCGTGAAGCGCATCCGCCGCGTTCAGCGTTTTACGGGTGTAATATTTCATCAGCGGCGTGGCAGCCGCATACAAAGTAAAGTCATTGCCCCAAACCGAAGTTAAAAAACGCGCCTGCGTTTTCATCCCGTCCAGGGCAGAGGCAGCCAGCATACCTTCATAGGGAATGCGCATGGCATGAATGAGGTCTGGCTGCGTCTGGCGGATGAAGGCGCGTAATTTAAACGCCGAGCGGAAAATACTGAGCGGTCCAACCCATTGTCGGATCAAAGTTCGCAAGCCCAGTGTGCGGGCAGAGCCGCTGCCAGGGAGCGCGGTCTTCTTTTTCATTTCACTAAAAGCCACGGGGGTAAACTGAAACCCCTTCAACGGGAAATGAAGGTCGCAATCAAAGGTGGAGGCGAGGTAGACATCATCGCCGCGCTCTATAAAATGGCGCATCCAGTTTTGCGAAATGGGAGAGCGACCGTCAGCCACAAAGAGAATTTTCATAGGGTTTGGCAATTATACACATTGCCTGTAAACGTGAGACGTAGTATATTAGCGACATGAACAAAAAGCGCATACTCGTTGTGGAAGATAATATGGATACATACGAACTTGTGCGTTTCATCCTTGAAAAAAACGGGTATGAAACTTTTTTGGCAGTGAATGGGCGTGAGGGTGTTAATATGGCAATCCAGCAAAAGCCAGACCTGATCGTGATGGATATGTCCATGCCCGAAATGGACGGCTGGACGGCAACTTCCTTCATCAAACATGACGCACAAACCTCGTCCATTCCGCTGATTGCATTGACCGCCAACGCGCTGCCTGGCGACCGTCAACGCGCCATGGACGCGGGCTGCAACGAATATATCACCAAGCCCATGGACCTGGGTGAACTGGTTGAAGCCATACAATACTGGGCGCATAAACATTAGTGCGAAAACCACTCCGCAGCACCCTGCGGGCTGGTCTCAAAATAAAATGATCCCCCAAAAATCTTATTTCAAAGAGGATAAATGATGAAACAAATTTGCGTTGTCGGCGTAGGATACGTCGGCTTGGTGACTGCCGCATGTTTTGCTGATCTTGGCAATCGCGTCATTGCGCTGGATGTAAACGAACAAAGGGTGGAAAATCTTAAAAAAGGGGTTATGCCCATTTACGAACCCGGTTTGGATGAACTGGTGAAGCGCAACGTCAGCGGCGGGCGCATACATTTCACCACATCTTATGCCGAAGCCTTAAAAGATGCAGAATATGCCTTCATCGCCGTGGGAACGCCCTCAGGCGAGAGCGGCGAAGCCGACCTGCAATATGTGGAGGCGGCGGCAAAATCCATCGCCCAAAATATGCGCGCCGCGCTAATTATCATTAATAAATCCACTGTTCCCATCGGAACAGGCGACTGGGTGGCAGATATTGTAAAGAGCGCCCAGCCTAACCCCAATGAATTCGCTGTGGTCTCCTGCCCCGAATTTTTACGCGAAGGGTCAGCCATTGCCGACTTTATGAGTCCGCATCGCACGGTGATTGGCTCAATGGATAAAGATGCCGCCAACAAGGTGGCGCACCTGCACCTGCCCCTGCGCGCGCCGATTGTCATTACCGATTTGCGCACCGCCGAAATGATCAAGTACGCAAGCAACGCCTTTCTCGCCACAAAAATTTCATTTATGAACGAATTGGCAGACTTGTGTGAATTGGTTGGCGCAGACGTGAAGGAAGTTGCAGCAGGCATGGGCTACGATGCCCGCATTGGGCGTCACTTTTTGGATGCCGGACTCGGCTGGGGCGGCTCGTGCTTCCCCAAAGATGTGGAGGCGCTGGCTTTCATGGCAAAAGAGAAGGGTCTTAATCCGCGTATTTTGAACGATGTTATGGATGTTAATAATGACCGCCGCAAGGACGCGGTAAAGAATGTAACCAAGATGCTGGGCGGTGAAATTAAAGGCAAAACCATTGGTCTGCTGGGGCTGGCATTCAAACCCAATACAGACGACATGCGCTACGCGCCTTCCATTGATATATCTGCGGCGCTCGTGCGCGCCGGCGCAAACGTGCGCGTTTATGACCCAGTTGCCATGGAAGTTGCCCGCCCGCTGCTGTCTGCCGAAGTGACAATGTTTAAAGACCCATACGATCTGGCAAAAGACTGTGACGCATTAATGATCATCACCGAATGGAACGAGTTTAAACAACTTGATCTTGAGAAAGTAAAAGGCTTGCTCAAAACCCCTGTCATTTATGATGGGCGCAATATTTACGACCCCAAGGTGATGAAGGAAGTGGGCTTCACCTACCGCGCCGTTGGAAGATAAAAAAGGAAAGGGCAGGTCATGCTTAATGCATGACCTGCAATTTATATGACAACCCCCCCCGTTTGTAATTACGAAGGCTCTGACTACCAAACCTCTTTTTGGGAACAAGGCGGGCGTGAATACGAAGACCGCGCCGAAGCCATTGCCCTGCGCAGACTGCTGCCCAAGAGTGGAAAACTAATGCTGGAACTTGGCGCAGGAGCCGGGCGCAACACCCCCCGTTATGCGGGTTTTGAAAAAATTGTCGTGCTGGACTATTCCACCACGCAACTGGCGCAAGCCCGCCAAAAATTGGGACGCTCGACAAAATATATTTATGTGGCGGCAGATATTTACCGCCTGCCCTTTCGTGACCAGCAATTTGACGCCGCCACCATGATTCGCACCCTGCACCACATGGCAGATGCACCCAAGGCATTAAGCCAGATCCAAAACATCTTGCAGCCTGGCGCAATTTTCATTCTCGAATTTGCCAACAAACTTAACCTAAAATCCATTTTGCGCTATTGGCTGGGCAGGCAAGATTGGAATCCATTTACGTTGGAGTCAGTGGAGTTTGTTAAACTAAATTTTGACTTTCACCCGCAGGCAATTCGCAACTGGCTGAAGGCGTTAAACTTTACTGTTGAAAAAACATTAACCGTTTCGCACTTTCGCCTCGGAATTTTAAAGCGCATCATCCCGCCCAGCCTGCTTGCCGCGCTGGATGGAATCTTTCAGCCGAGCGGCGCGCTCTGGCAATTTACGCCGAGCGTCTTTATTAAGGCGCGCAAACCCAGCGGCAGCGGCGCGCGCGTCATCCCCCTTCATGTCATCAACCTCTTCAAATGTCCCGATTGCGGCAATGAAAATTTGGAAGCGCGCGAAGAACATATCTATTGCCCCACCTGCCAGTCAAAATGGGCTGTCCATGATGGCATTTATGATTTTCGGCAGCAAATGGAATCAACATAAAAAAAGTATCCCGCAGAGCGCACCTTTGCGGGATACTTTTTTTTATGAGAGCCGCCGCAGCGCGGCAAGCAAGTCGTTCATTTCACGCAAATCTGCCTCTGCCAGTTGATAATTTTCGACCTTGCGCATGGGACCCAAACCTGTCCAGCGAATTGGCGCCTGCGGTATCTCGTCCAATTTTGACCAGCCCGCAAGCCGAACCATAATCGGCGCGGGCGTATTCAAAACCGCGCTGGCATCTGTCACACACCAAATGATCAAGTCGGCTTTCTTTTTTAAATCAGAAAACTGATTCACCGCAATACAGCGCCCCAAATTCTGCCAATAATGGCTGCTCCAGGTTTTTACCTCAAGCCGCACAACTTTTTTATCGCCGTTTTGTTTGAGCCACAAGTCCGCCAACTTTTCACGCGCTGCAAAACGAAAATGCGAATCCACATTTTCATTTTGATCCAACAGAAATTTTTCAACCGCAAGTTCCCCCAGTTTGCCTTTAAAGTGTGAATTGAGACGATTGTTGTAATATCCCGTCTGATTTTTCCAGCGCTCAAAAGAAGCGCGGGCAGTCTCTGCTGCCCAGCGGACGTGTTCAATCGAAATTTCGATTTCCGGCGCGGCTGTCATCGGCTCCATTATATTCTCCAAACCCATCCCTGCAAATTCCCAATATTGTTCTCGCGCAGCCCTCTGCCGTCGCCAATGAAAAAACACACTTTGTGCAAAGTGTGTCAATGCGGCGAACCCTGTTTTGCAAAGATAATTTGTTGCAAATTATAAAATCCGTTATACTGTACTAACTTCTTTTATGCTGGATTTTAGTGGTGTTTCATCCAGTGTGAAGAGGATATGGATTTTATGCCAAAAGAAACCGACTCACCCTCTGTTGAACGCGCCTTGTTTTTGCTTGAAACGCTGCTGCAACAGCCGCAAGGCGCAGATATTTCGGACATGCTCTCGCGTGTGGATATTTCGCGCAGTTCCCTCTTTGTGCTGCTAAACACGCTCAAAACGCTGGGCTATGTAGATCAAGCCGAAAAACGCGGGCGTTACCGTGCTGGTCCGCGCCTTTTGGCATGGCAGGGCGGCGCTTCTCTGCTACCCGCCGACTTGTTGACTGCGTTCTATCACGAAGCCGAGTCCAGCGGGTTGGAAGAGACGCTGGCGTTGTTTGTCCCCGTCAGCGAGGGAGAGGCTTTGGCGCTGGGACAGGTCGAAGGTCCGCGCGAGGTGCGAAGCGTGTTTGAGGCGGGACAGCGTTTGCCAGTCTTCAGCGCGGCGGGGCAGATTTTTCAAACTCCCATTTCTGTGGAAATTCAGGCGCAGGGGTTTTGCCTGAATCGGCGAGGTGATGCTTTAGATGTCGCCTTCCCCATCTGCCGCGATGGAGTTTTACCAAACGCGGTATTGCTGTTGAGCGCGCCCGCTTTTCGTTGGGATGAAACCGCCGCCGAGCGTGTTCTGCCTGCCCTGCGGGAAATGTCTGCCCGCCTTTCGTATCGGCTGGGCGCGCCTCATTATTCGCCCTGGCGCAGCGAAGCGCAAACCGAACTTGGCGAAACCCTGCCGCTCACCGAACCCCAAATTTTGGCGTTACTCAAAGCGCCCTGGGCGGCGCGGCTGGCTTGTGTGCGCCCCGATGGCGCTCCGCACGTTGTCCCCGTCTGGCATGAGTGGGACGGGCAAGCCTTTCATGTGCTGGCGTGGAAGGGTTCGCGCTGGGGAGAATATTTGAGCGCCAACCCGCAGGTCTCGCTGACAGTGGATGAACCCTTTTTGCCGTTGCGCCGTATTTCTGCCCAGGGCATTGCCCGCCCTGAATTTGAATCCACTGACCCGCAATTGGGGAAACTGTTGGCGCGTCTCAGCCGCCGTTATCTGGGACAAAACCTTGCCGCTTCTCTCGCCCCGCAGGTGGAGCGTTCCTTCCTTATCACTCCCTCCGCGTTGAGAGGCTGGCAGGGGATTGCTTAGAAATGCAGAATGAAGAAGTCAGAAGGCAGAATGTGGGCGGAGTCTTCTTTGCATTTTTAATGGTCGCTGGCGTTTTGGGGATGTGGGAAATTGCCGTGAGACTGCGGGAAATTCCCGTTTACATTTTGCCTGCGCCCAGCCGCGTGGCGCAGACGTTTTTCTCCCAGCCGCTTTACTTTCTCGAAGCCTTATCCGTGACCCTCGGCGAAGCGCTGGCAGGGCTGACCATCGGCACGCTCATGGGCATTGCCGTTGCCGCACTGGTCAGTTTGAAACCGCAGTTGGAACGCGGCGTGATGACGCTTGCGATACTGGTCAAGTCCACGCCGCTGGCGGCGGTTGCGCCCCTGCTGACCATCTGGCTGGGGTTTGGCATCCTGCCGAAAATCATCATCACCGCCCTGCTGACGTTTTTCCCCACGCTGGTCAACGTGCTGGTGGGCTTGCAAAGCGCCGAAAAGGATATGCTCGACCTCATGCGGGTTCACCGCTCCACGCGCTGGCAAATTCTCATCCACCTGCGTGCCTGGCTGGCGCTGCCTTATCTATTTGCCGCCCTGCGGGTTGCCGCTCCGCTGGCGCTGGTGGGCGCGGTCATCGCCGAGTGGACGGGAGCCTCCAGCGGCTTGGGGCGTGTGATGTGGCTGGCGTACAGCAACCTCAACCTGCCGCCCATGTTCGCCGCCATTTTTGTCCTGTCCCTTTCGGGCATGGGCGCGTATGGATTGATCGTCTGGCTGGAGAAAAAAGTCATCCGCTGGAAAAACCAAGAGGAGTTTTGATTATGACCTTCCACCGCTTCTTCCTTTTTGCTCTCTTATTTTTGTCTGCCTGTGGGACGCCCACCCCGCCTCAGACTCCGCCCGCGCTTGATTCTGTTTCCCCAACCTTTTCCGCCCCGACTAATAACCCGCCCCCCTTCCTCCACGTTCAGGGACGGGACATTCTGGATGCCAGCGGTCAGCCCGTCCTCCTGCGCGG
>DYML01000167.1 GCA_020721605.1 Anaerolinea thermophila | reverse complement strand
GGATATTTTATGCCCGCCCAAACCAGTTGTGGCTATCCCCTGCGTCCTGCAAGGTAGTAGAAGGCACGCGCAAGGGTGACGAGTAATAACATCCCTGATACCACGCCGCCAAAAACGAGAAGCAAGCGCTTCCAGTCTGAAAGGCTGGCGGTGATTCGTTCCCGATTGGGCAGTTGAATGCGCCTGCCAAGGCGCTGGACAATTTCTTTCGAGGGTGCAAGCGGCTTTAAAGTTCCTGCCAGATGCGCTTCGAGAAATTTAATGTCTGCTTGAAGGGGGGAAGGCTGTTTGTATGTTGTCATTCGTACCTGTTACTCCGCAGGGTATAACGCCAAACCAACCGTGCCAGGTCCAAAATTTATGGCAAGTGAAATGGAGAGGTCGGTCATTTGCACGCTCTTGCAATTGAAATTTAGTTTTGCCTCTTCCATTAAGGCAATTCCAGATTCCAAGTCTCTGGCGTGCATCACGCCCAGATGTACGGGCGCATCGCCAACAAGTTCTTTGCCCAGTGAAATCACGCGCTCCAGGGCAGTTTTGCGAGTGCGGACTTTTTCCACCATGTTTACCAGCCCATCTTGCATACGGGCAATTGGTTTAACATTAAGCAGAGAAGCCATTGCCGCCGAGAGCGTGCCAACCCGTCCGCTGCGGCGGGCGTAATCAAGGGTGTCGAGGGTCAGGATGATGTGCGTCTGGTCGCGGACTGATTCCAGGTAGCGAACAATCTCATCCACGCTTTTGCCTGCGCGTTCCATCTGGCGGGCGGCGCGGCACATGAAGCCAACGCTCATCGAGCCGCCGAGCGAATCAAAGGTGACCACGTTGTATGCGCCCTTTAATTCTTCCGCTGCCATCACCGCCGAAGCGTAGGTGCCGGAGAGTTTGCTGGTGATATGGATCGAAAGAATGGTATCGCCGGGCTGAAAATGTTTTTTATAATATTCCACAAACTGATGGGGGGAAGGCTGTGAGGTTTTAGGGAACGGGTTGGATTTATCGTCCACCATTTTATAAAGGTCGCCCAGGGTCAATTCCTCGTCTTGAATAAAAGTCTTTTCGCCAAAGTGAACATTAATGGGGATGCGCTTAATATCAAATTCGGTCATCCACTCCGGGGGAACATCTGCCGCGCCATCGGTCACAATTCCTAGCATGGGTTTACTCTCCTTCTAAACTAAGGTTTTGATCTTCCAGCTGGTCTCGCAGAGCCAGCAAAGTACGATGATACAGGCTCTTCACGGCTCCCTCGCTTCTGCCCATGATGGCGCCGATCTCCGCGTTGGGTAAATCTTCGACAAATTTCAGAATTAACAAATTCTGACGTTCTGAAGGCAGGGTGCGAATCATCTTCAACAATGCCTCCTGCTCTTGTGAGCGAACCAAATTCTGCTCTGGATGTTCGCCCTTGGCAGGCAGAATCGGAATATCATCCAGTGGAATTTCCTGCTTGCGGCTGCGGTCACGGTGCCAGTTGGCAACCAGGTTGTGGGCAATGCGATACAGCCAGGCAGAGAATGGCACGCCGCGATCAGTGTAGTTGACCACATGTTTCATTGCGCGCTGAAAAACGCGGGCTGTCAGGTCTTCGGCGTCGTGCGTATTTCCTGTTCGGTAATACACATAATTGAAGATGCGTCCTACATAACGCTCATACAATTGACCAAAGGCATCGTGATCGCCTTGCGAGGCGTGAGCCAGAATTTCTTCTTCGTTATATTCAAGTTGCGGCAAAATAAAAACCTTACCGATGGACTTTGATTAAAGAACACCACCGGATTTGAGAAGTTGCACCGAGTATAACGCGAATTAGAGCGGGAAAAAAAGGATGAAAAAGAAGCGCAAAGCATAAAACATTTGTGCTACAATTACAGCACCCCCAAGGAGAACCATGTCATCGAATGTCATTCGCGTCGTGGGCGCGCGCGTCCACAATTTAAAAAATATTACTGTCGAAATTCCACGCGACAAGTTTGTGGTCATCACCGGCTTGTCGGGGTCGGGCAAGTCATCGCTTGCATTTGACACCATTTTTGCCGAAGGTCAGCGCCGCTATGTGGAGTCACTCTCGGCGTATGCGCGGCAGTTTATTGGTCAAATGGACAAGCCCGATGTGGATTACATTGATGGGCTATCGCCCGCCGTTTCGATTGACCAAAAATCCACCAGTCATAATCCACGCTCAACGGTGGGGACGGTTACCGAAATCTACGACTACATGCGCCTGCTTTTTGCGCGCGCGGGCATTCCACATTGCCCTGTCTGCGGGCGGGAAGTGGTTAAGCAGTCGGCACAGGAAATTGTAGACAAAGTTGCCAAACTTCCCGAAGGCTCGCGGGTCTTGATCCTTGCGCCGCTGATCCGCGCCCGCAAGGGAACTTATCAGGCGGTATTTGAAGAAATCCGCAAGGCAGGCTTCACCCGCGTCCGCGTAGATGGGACAGTATATTCGCTGGATGACGAAATTGAATTGGATCGCTACAAACAGCACACCATTGAGGCAGTGGTAGACCGTTTGGTCATTTCGCAAGCAGGCGAAATGGAAGAAAGAAAAGCCGCGCTAACCCGTTTGACCGATTCGATTGAAACCGCGCTCAAATTTGGGGAAGGATACCTCACCGTAAATTTAGTGGACGGACAAAATGGTCAAAAGTCAAAAGTCGAAAGTCAAGACCTTCGACCTGCAACCTTCGACTTGAACTTTTCAGAGCATCTCGCCTGCCCCGAACATGGCGTGAGCATTTCAGAAATTGAGCCGCGCACCTTCTCCTTCAACACCCCGCAAGGCGCCTGCCCCGACTGTCAGGGGCTTGGCTCCAAGCAAGAAATTGACCCGCAGCGCATTATCCCCGACGAGAACATATCGCTGAACGATGGCGCAATTGTCAGCATGGAGTGGAGCGGACCCAAAGAAGAGGGCGGCTACTACTGGCAAAGTTTGGTCAACGCCGCAAAAGTATTCAAAATAGATTTGGACAAACCCGTTAAAGACTTAACCAAAGAGCAATTGAAAATCGTTCTTTATGGTACAGGCGATAAACAAATTCAGATGACCTATCAGGGCGCAAATGGAAACGAGTTCAAATTTACACGCGCCTTTGAAGGCGTAATCAAAAACATGGAACGGCGCTACCGCGAGACAAACTCCGAATACATCCGCGAGAAGATTAGCGAATTCATGTCTGACCGCCCCTGCCCCACTTGCGGCGGCAAGAGATTAAACCCATCTGCGCTGGCAGTAACAGTGGACGGCGTAAACATTGTAGAAGCAAACTCCTGGCCCGTTTCCACCACGCTCGAATGGGTGAAGAAAATCTCCGGCAAAAATTCTCCGCTGACCTCCAAGCAAAAGACGATTGCAGAACGGGTCATCAAAGAGATTCACGAGCGGCTTAATTTTTTGGTTAACGTTGGCTTGAATTATTTAACGTTGAACCGCTCCGCCACCACCTTATCGGGCGGAGAAGCACAGCGCATTCGGCTGGCAACTCAAGTCGGCTCACGGCTGGTCGGCGTGCTGTATGTGTTGGATGAGCCTTCGATTGGTCTGCATCCGCGTGATAATGCAAGGTTGCTGGAAACACTCAAAGGGCTGCGCGATTTGGGCAACACCGTGCTGGTCGTAGAACACGATGACGAAACCATCCGCGAGGCAGACTGGGTGATTGATCTCGGTCCCGCCGCGGGCGAGCATGGCGGGCAGATTATTGCAGAAGGCACGCCCGCACAGATTTTGGTACACCCCAAATCTTTAACAGGACTCTACCTCTCAGGCAGGAAACAAGTTGAAGTGCCGAAGAAAAGAAGAGAGGGAAACGGCAAGTCGTTGAATATTATCAACGCAACGGCAAACAACTTGAAAGGCATCAACGTCTCCATCCCGCTGGGAAAAATGGTTTGCATTACGGGCGTCTCTGGCTCTGGCAAATCCACCTTAATGAGCGATATTTTATACAACTCGCTCGCGGCAAAGTTGATGTTTGCGCACACCTCCGCCGGCGAACATGAACGCATCGAGGGCATTGAACATCTCGATAAAATCATCAACATTGACCAGTCACCCATTGGGCGCACGCCGCGTTCAAACCCAGGGACGTACACGGGGCTGTTCGATGAAATTCGCAAACTATTTGCCGAACTGCCCGAAAGCAAAGTGCGCGGCTACAAACCTGGGCGCTTCTCGTTCAACGTGCATGGCGGGCGCTGTGAAGCCTGCCAGGGACAGGGCGAGCTGCGAATTGAAATGCAATTTTTACCCGACGTGTATGTGCCATGCGATATTTGTCACGGCAAGCGCTTCAACCGCGAAACCTTGCAGGTGATGTTCCATGACAAATATAGTATTTCAGATGTGCTGGATATGACCGTTGATCACGCGCTTGACGAGTTCAAAAATTATCCGCCCATGCAAAACAAATTAAAGTTATTGCAAGAGGTAGGGCTGGGATATGTGCGCGTTGGACAGCCTGCAACCACGCTTTCGGGCGGCGAAGCCCAGCGTGTAAAACTCTCAAAAGAATTATCGCGCCGCGCAACGGGTCGCACGCTGTATGTTTTGGATGAACCCTCTGTCGGTTTGCACGCGGCAGATGTTCACAAGTTGATTGAGGTCTTACAGCGACTGGTAGACACAGGCAATTCGGTGGTGATTATTGAACACAATCTCGACATCATCAAAATTGCCGACTGGCTGATTGATCTCGGTCCCGAAGGCGGAGATGGCGGCGGTCAGTTGATTGCCGAAGGCACACCAGAGCAGGCGCTAAAAGTAAAAGAATCTTACACAGGAAAATACTTAAAGGCGCACATGAAATAGACAGCAATTCCCGCTATGACGCGAAGCGTGTCATTGCGAAGTACGAAGCAATGACATTCTGAGAAAATAGAGATACAAGCAAAAGGCTGAAAATCAATTTTCAGCCTTTTGCTTTTTAAATTAAAAATTCGTCTCGCTAAAAAATATGATGCGCAAATTTACCAAGCCCATGAAGGAAGACAAAACCGTTTCGATTGCGCCACATCGGACGGCTGGATTTGGTCATCCAGCCGAGCGTCACGGCAATTTCCATAGAGCCTCCAAAAACAGCCATCTCGGCAAAATTTTTTATGATAAAATTTTAAAGAATAAAAAATGTTTTGGGGGAGCAGTAAACTTTTAAATCTAATTCATTTGGAGAATAATTTATGCCCCGAAGAAGTCTCACCCGTCTTTACCAGGACGAGTTTTCTGGATATTCCTTTGCAAAATTTCAACAAGACCTGCTTGCCGGTTTAACTGTGGCAGCAGTTGCCCTGCCGCTTGCGCTGGCGTTTGGCGTTGCTTCTGGCGCCAGCGCCGCCGCAGGGCTGGTCACTGCCATTCTGGCAGGCATCATCATGGGCATACTGGGCGGAGCGCCCTATCAAATCAGCGGACCGACAGGAGCCATGTCTGCTGTATTGATCGTGCTTGTTACCCGCTACGGGCTTGAAGGGATTTGGATTGCCGGCTTGCTTTCTGGCATTTTGCTGCTGCTCATTGGCATAATGCGGCTGGGACGCTTCATTGCCTTTATTCCCGCCCCCGTCATCAGCGGATTTACATCCGGCATTGCGCTCATCATCTTCATTGGTCAAATTGATAATCTGCTTGGCGTAACAACTGCCGCCACAGAAACTGCCGCGCAAAAATTAATGGGCTATTTCAACGGTGGATTTAGCGCCGACCCTCACACCATTCTGCTGGGGCTGGTGGTCATTGCAACCATGTTACTAATGCCGCAAAAATGGAGCGCGAAATTTCCATCTTCGCTGCTGGGAATTATCCTCGCGACACTGCTTAACTGGGTATTGGGCTGGTCGGTCACGATGATCGGAGCCATTCCCCAAACTTTATTTCTTACCGAACGCCTCAGCCTTGCCAACATCCCTTGGGGGAACTTTTCCGAATTTATTGCGCCCACACTAACCATCACCGCGCTTGGCGCAGTTGAATCTTTATTGGCAGGCGCAGTCGGCTCCAACATGACAGGCGTGCGCCTGCAAGCCAATCAAGAACTGATTGCGCAGGGCGTGGGAAACATCCTCATTCCATTTTTTGGCGGCGTCCCCGCCACTGCCGCCATTGCCCGTTCCAGCGTGGGCATAAAATCTGGCGGGCAAACGCGGCTGGTGAGCATTATTCACGCAGCGGGCTTGCTGCTCTCCATGTTTTTATTGGCGCCGTGGATGGCGCGTATTCCACTGGCGGCGCTGGCAGGCGTGTTGATGGTGACTGCCATTCGCATGAATGAGTGGAATGCAATTAAATTTATTTTTGGCAAACGCTTCAAAACCGATATGATTGCCTTCACCGTTACCATGCTGGCAACAGTTGTTTTAGACTTAACACAAGCTATTTTGCTGGGTTCTTTTTTGGCAGGCGCAGTTTTCTTAAACAAAATAGCCAGCATAGACATCTCGGTTCAAGAGGTGGATACAGAAAGACTCAAACAACGCGGAATTGAAACCAGCGGAAAATGCCAGCATGTGCGCGTGGCGTTTCTTACGGGACCACTATTCTTTGCGGCAGTGGGTCAATTTAACGAAGAATTTGCAAATCTAAAAGAAACCCATGCGCTTATTTTATCCATGCGCGGCGTATCTTTAATTGACACAGCGGGTATTGAAGCCATTCACCACCTGTATGACCGATTGCACAAACAGGGCGGCACGCTCATGTTTGCAGGCGTTCACGACAACGCACGCAATATGATGGAGCGCGGCGGGTTGGTAGACATTGTTGGCGAGAATAATTTCTTTTGGTCAAGTGACCAGGCAATTGTAGAAGCGGAAAAACGCGGCTGCCCGTTTTGCTCATAAAACAGAAAAGCCAAACACAAAACCCAACCAGGGTTCGGTTCAGATTCAATCATTCTTGTAAGTTTGTCGGGCAAGACGCTATAATAGAAAAAGAATCACATGAAAACAGGCACAGCCCCCTGCGGGGAATCAACTCAACAGTAGAAATAAGCCGAATTTTTTCAAACAGGAGAATCTCAAAAATGTCTGAACTCAAACGTGCATACAATTTCAACCCCGGTCCCGGCGCACTGCCGCTGGAAGTTTTACAACAAGCCCAGGCAGAATTGCTCGACTTCAAAGGCACGGGCATGTCTGTGATGGAAATCAGCCACCGCTCGAAAGAATTTGAAGCCGTCATCCAAACCGCCGAAGCGGATTTGCGCGACCTGCTCGGCATCCCCGCCAACTACAAGGTGATGTTCCTGCAAGGCGGCGCGACCCTGCATTTTGCAATGGTCGCCATGAACCTGCGCCCCGCTGGCGCCTCCGCCGATTACATCGTCAACGGCGCGTGGAGCAAGATTGCACTGAAGGAAGCCAAAAAACTTGGACAAGCCCGCGCCGCCGCCAACACCGAAGCGGACGGATTCAACAGCGTCCCGACCAATTTTGACCTCGACCCGAAAGCCGCGTATTTGCACATGACCTCCAATGAGACGATTCACGGCGTGGAATATTTCAGCGAGCCGACCCCGCCCGCTGGCGTTCCGCTCGTCTGCGACACCTCATCCGATTTCATCAGCCGCCCAATTGATATTTCCAAATATGCCTTCCTGTACGCGGGCGCGCAGAAAAACGCGGGACCCTCTGGCGTAACCGTGATCATCGCCCGTGACGATATGCTGGAGCGCACGCCCGAAAACCTGCCCGTCATGCTCGATTACAAAACCCTCGCAGCCAGCGGATCGTTGCACAACACGCCGCCCTCCTTCACCGTCTACATGGTGGGGCTGGTCTTCCAATGGGCGAAGAAACAGGGCGGTCTCGCCGCCATTGAAAAGACCAACCGCATTAAGGCGGGCATGGTCTACGACACCATTGACCAAAGCGGCGGCTTCTATCGCGGACATGCCAAGCCCGCCGACCGCTC
>DYML01000166.1:6536-7921 GCA_020721605.1 Anaerolinea thermophila | reverse complement strand
GAAGTGGGACAGGGCAGCCGCAAAGACATCCGCAATGCGGTAGAGGCGGCTCGCGGCGCAGCGGACAAATGGGCAAAGACCACAGGTCACAGCCGCGCGCAAATTTTGTATTATCTCGGCGAAAACCTCTCCGCCCGCAGTGATGACTTTGCCAAACGCATCAGCCAGCAAACCGGCGCGGATTTGGAATCCGCCAATCAAGAAGTAGAAGCGAGTATCTCCGCCCTGTTCACCGCCGCCGCCTGGGCGGACAAATACGACGGCGCGGTTCACAACACGCCGATTCGCAATGTGACCATTGCCGTCCCCGAAGCCATCGGCGTGATGGGCATTCTTCTACCCGACGACCATTCCTTGCTGGCGCTTTGCACGTTAGCCGCATCCGCTCTGGCGATGGGAAATGTCCTCGTTGTCGTCCCCTCTCAAACGTCGCCGCTGACCGCAACGGATTTTTATCAAGTGTTGGAAACATCCGATGTCCCCGCTGGCACGTTCAACATCGTCACCGGCGGACGGGACGAACTCGCCGAGACTCTCTCCGAACATGACGACGTGGATGTAATCTGGTATGCGGGTTCAGCCGAAGGACAAAAAGCCGTGCAGTTGGCTTCGGTTGGAAACATGAAGCAAACCTGGGTCATGCCCATTTCAGGCGAATTACCAGAGATGGATGAAATTTTGCGACATGCCACTCAGGTGAAAAATATTTGGGTTCCGTACGGCGGGTAGTATAATCGTGGCAAAACTTAGAAAAATTCTTGCAAAAATTCTGGATGGCTCCAGAAATGTAGCGTTCAACGATTTCGTTTTACTGGTTGAAGGGTTTGGATTTCGCTTTTCACGCGCCAACGGCAGCCACAATATTTTCATTCATCCAAACGTGAAGGAATTGCTGAATTTACAAAACGTGAAAGGTCAGGTCAAATCGTATCAAGTACGCCAATTTATGGAGTTAGTCGAAAAGTATAGTTTAAGTTTAGAGGAAGACAAATGAAAGACTATCACATCAACATTTTTTACAGCGAAGAGGATGAGGGCTACATTGCCGACATTCCTGATTTGGCGCATTGTTCCGCTTTTGGCGAAACACCCGAAGAAGCGCTGGCAGAGGCTCTGGCAGCAAAAAAAGTCTGGATTGAAGTAGCCCGAGAAAATGGAAGACCAATTCCCACACCCAAATACCGCCCAGCCATTTACCAATTAGCGGTGGTAGCGTAACACCTAACCCAACGTAACCAATTCAATTTATCGGTGTCTCAATACGTGACAGTCGCCTTCGCCAGTGACTGTCACGTTTATTATTCAACTCGGAGGAAAAGCATGAAAAAATTAGGCAAATTTCTAGGCAGAGGACTCATCCTCATCGTCGTTCTCGCGCTGATTGT
>DYML01000166.1:0-6436 GCA_020721605.1 Anaerolinea thermophila | reverse complement strand
GCAATGGCTTGGGATTTGGGCGGCAACATGGACAACGAAATCGAACGCGCCATCCTGCTTAAAACCCTCTCCCCCGAACAACTGGCTGAAGTCTTCCCCGAATATCCAGCCGACTACCCGGTCATTGTTCCAGAGATTGGGGAGAATGCAAATGCCGTTAAACGTTTAACGTTCAACGTTCAACCCACCGCGCTCGACCTTGAATCCATCGCCGAAAATCTCACCTTACTCGAATCTGTTCTCGGTCCCACCGGACCCGACATCGGCTCGAACAGTTGGGTGGTTTCTGGCGACCTGACGACCAGCGGCAAACCCCTGCTCGCCAACGACATGCACCTCGGCATTCAAATGCCATCCATCTGGTATCAGGTGGCGCTGCACTGCGCGCCGAAATCCGAAGCATGTCCGTTTGAAGTGACGGGCTTTTCCTTCGCGGGCGTGCCAGGCATTGTCGCGGGTCACAATGACCGAATCGCCTGGGCATTCACCAATCTCGGACCCGACGTGCAAGACCTCTTCATCGAGAAGGTCAACCCTGAAAATCCCAATCAATATGAGGTGGATGGCGAATGGGTGGATTTTGAAACGCGCACCGAAACCCTGAACGTGGTCGGCGGCGACGCGGTTGAAATCACCATCCGCACCTCGCGGCATGGACCCGTCATCTCCGAAACCTACGGCGCGCTCAAAGATGAGGTAGACCCTAAAGACCCCGAAGCGCTTCCGTTCAAAGATGAAGCGGGCGTGGAACTTCCCGAAAATTATGTCATCGCTCTCGCATGGACGGCGCTGACTCCCAACACGCCCTTCGAGGCAATTTGGGGCTTCAACCGCGCCCAAAACTGGGATGAGTTCCGCGAAGCCGCGCGCATGTGGTCGGTGCCAGCCCAAAACCTGGTCTACGCCGACGTGGATGGCAACATCGGCTACCAAACGCCGGGCGCAATCCCAATCCGCAAGAATGGCGATGGCACGCTGCCCGTCCCCGGCTGGACGAGCGAATACGACTGGACGGGTATGATTCCCTTCGAGGAACTGCCCTACGCCTTCAACCCCCAAAGCGGATTCATCGCCAGCGCCAACAACCAAGCCAACCCGCGCGATTATCCGTATCTCATCACCAAAGATTGGGATTACGGTCAGCGCGCCGCGCGCATTGTGGAACTGCTCGAAAACGCACCCGCCAAAATTGACGCCGCCTACTTCCAGCAAATGCACGGCGACTCGAAAAGCCTCAACGCCGAAGTCCTCGTGCCAATTTTGATGGACACTCCCCTCAACCCCGAACTGACAGCCCTGCGCGACAAACACCTCGGCAACTGGGATTATCAGGAACTTGCAGATTCATCTTCGACCATGCTGTTTGAATCCTTCTGGTGGAATCTGCTGCTGGATACCTTCGGCGACGACCTGCCCGAATCGTACCAACCCGAAGGCGGCTCACGCTGGTATGTGGTCATGCGAAATTTAGTGAATCAACCCGACAGCGCCTGGTGGGACGACAAATCCACCGCCGAAAAAGTGGAAACCCGAGACGACATCTTTGCCAAAGCCTTCGGCGAAGCGGTGAAGTGTGAAGCATGTGTTGAAAAATTTGGGGCAGACATCAGCCAATGGAAGTGGGGCGAACTGCACTCCGCCACCTTCCGCAACCAGACTTTGGGCAACGCGGGTATCAGCCTCATCGAAGACCTGTTCAATCGCGGACCTTTCGTCACGGGCGGCGGCAAGAGCGTGGTCAACGCCACAGGCTGGGACGTTGGCAAGTCTTTTGAAATCGACTGGCTACCCTCTGAGCGCGAGATTGTAGATTTGAGCAACCTCGATAATTCCCTTGCCTTGCACACCACCGGGCAATCGGGTCATGCGTTCCACCCGCATTATGATGACATGGCTCCCCTGTGGGCGGAGGTCAAATACTACCCGATGTGGTGGGAGCGGGAGTCAGTCATCGCAGACAGCGAAGGACATTTGAAGTTGGTTCCGTAATTGAGTAAAAAGGTGACAATCACTTGCGAAGTGACTGTCACCTTTTTGAATTGAGCGCAACGTCTCACTAGCAAACAGCCTTCTGAACTCTCTGAAGATTCAGAAGGCTGTTTGCTGAACGATTCAATTGTCGAAAGGCGCGGCGCTAATTGAGGCTGGGGTGAATCAACATGACAGGAATGCGCGCATGGTGTACCACTTTTTCGGCGACACTGCCCATTAGCCAGCGCTCAACTCCAGAATATCCATGCGTGGACATGGCAATCACATCAGCATGGATTTCATCGGCGACTCGCAAAATCTCATCTGGAGCCGCGCCCTCGCGTGTAATGCCTGTCACTTGTACGCCTTCATCTTGCAGTTTGGACACCTCTGCCTTCATATAGTCCCCTGTCTCTTTTTCGATCATTTTGATCACGTTATTGCCTTCTGCGGGGTTGTGAGCAAAGAGGTAGCGGGCAGGCGTTACGGCTACTCGCAAGAGAACGATTTCCGCGCCTTCAGATTTTGCCAGGGCTTCCGCATGGGGCAGTACGGCTTCTGCAAGGGGTGAACCATCAAGCGGGACGAGAATTTTCTTATACATGACACATCTCCTTTTTGTGTATGAAAGAACACAACCAAAGGTCATGTGAACACTTATCCGCCGTCCCGCAAAATTTCCCCCAGCCAAACTTGACTTACAGACTCGCTTCAACATGCTTTGCCTGCGGGACATTCCACCTGGATAAGTGAACATGCCCTATATATACTGTAGCAAAATATGGGGGAGGTTGCAAGGACGCGGCGGCGCATCTCACTTTTCAACAAAAAAAAGGTCACGCTTGAAGCGTGACCCGAAAGTTTATTTTTTTGATTCGCGGCGCGCCTTCCACCACTCAAACGCCATCGGCAGAACCGAGATCAAAATGATGACGATAATTACATATTCGAAATTGTGGCGCACAAATGGGATATTGCCAAAGAAATATCCCGCCAGGGTGAAAAGCGCAACCCAGACAATGCCGCCCACAAAATTATAGGTGATGAAATATCCGTAAGACATTTTGCCAATGCCTGCCACAAATGGGGCAAAGGTGCGCACGATGGGAACGAAACGCGCAAGGAAAATGGCAATGCCGCCATGCTTTTCAAAGAAGGCGTGGGTCTTATCCAAATATTCCTTTTTGATCCATTTGATATTGTAGGCGCGCTCACCCAAATAATGCCCAATGGAATAATTTACCGTGTCGCCCAGAACGGCGGCAACCATCAACAGCGCCATCAAAGACCATAGATTTAGCGAGCCGAGCGCGGCAAAAGTGCCGGCGGCAAACAGCAGGGAATCGCCAGGCAGGAAGGGCATAATCACCAGCCCCGTTTCGATAAAAATTACTGCGAACAAAATGCCATAAGTCCACACCCCGTATTGGGTAATGATGGTGTCGAGGTATTCGTCCAAATGCAGGAAAAGATCAATTAAAAAAGTTATCACGTCCATTTTTGTACTCTCTTTTTAGGTTAAGTTGTGTCTGATGCAATGACTTGATTTTTCAGCCAATGGGCGGGGATTATACACCGCTTTCATTTGCGGCATCCATTTGGCTGAGCCACTCCCCTGCCAGCAAAAACAGCAAAATTCCAGGCAAGCCCGCGCCAAGATCAAGCGCGCCAAACATCAAAAAATGCCAGCCGCGCGTAGAACTAATCCATTGCCCCACCGCAAAGCCCAGCGCGCTTAATCCAAAATAGAAAAGCAAACGCCAGCCGCTGCCACCGCGAAAAATGTGGAATAACACGCCGCACAAGAGGGAAATGAGCAAGGCAAAGAGAAAAGAGGGAATGGTCATGGGGAAAGGGTATGGGGTAAAAGATGAAGGATGAAAAAGCACTTCGCAATAGATGGAAATGAATTACATATCTGGCTGCCGCCCAGCCCTGGCTACGCGCATTTCGTTATTGAATAATTCCACCGCCGAGCATTAACTCATCTTGATAAAACACTGCTGCCTGTCCTGCGGTAACATCCCGAACAGGCGCGTCAAACTTAACGGATACCTGATCTGCTTCCATTGGGCTGACCCACGCCTCAACCTCTTTCGCCGAGTAGCGGATTTTCACCAGCGCGCGAAATGGCTCTCGCGGAGCCTCGCCTGAAATCCAATTGACACCATGCGCGGTCAGTTCAGGGAAGCCGAGTTCATTCAACGCGCCGATGATAAGCGTGTTGCGTGTTGCATCTTTCGTGACGACATAGAGAGGGTCGGGAGAAAAGACTCCCAATCCTTTGCGCTGACCGATGGTGTAGTTTGCCAGCCCGTTGTGTTTTCCAACCACCCGCCCATCGGTGGTGACAATGTTGCCGGGCTGTAAAATTTCGGGGGTATGCCGCTGAAGAAAGTTTCGATAGTCCTCGCCTGCCAAAAAGCATAAATCCTGTGAGTCGGCGCGGGAGGCAGTCGGCAGCCCAAACTCGGCGGCGATGCGGCGAATTTCAGGCTTGGGAAAATCCCCCACCGGAAAGAGCGCATATTTCAATTGCTCTTGAGTCAAAACGTGCAAAACGTAAGATTGGTCTTTTGAGTGATCCACTGCGCGAAATAAATTCTGCATTCCGCCTTCTGCCTTCTGCATTCTCACATAATGCCCGGTTGCCATAAATTCGGCGCCGAGGGCAAGCGCATGGTCAAGCAAAAAGCGCCAGCGTATTTTTCGATTGCACATCAGGCAGGGGTTGGGCGTTTCGCCGCGAGCATAGCCGTCGAGAAAATATTGCACAACGGTTTCTTTGAAAACATCCTTCGCGTCAATCACATAAAAAGGAATGTCGAGAATGCCCGCCACGCGCCGCGCCTGCGCCATGGCATCGGGCGTGCAGCAACGATTGGAGTTTTCCTTGCCAGGCTCCGACCACAGGCGCAGCATCATACCCGTCACATCATAGCCCTGCTGTTTGAGCAACGCCGCCGCCACTGAAGAATCCACGCCGCCCGACATGGCGACTACCACTTTTTGTTTAATCATAGGCGGGTGATTATAAATCAATCCTGCAAGTTCTATTTTTTGGAGAGTGACGAAAATAATGATTTTTTAACTCAACCCCAACCCTTCCTGAAATATCACCACCTGATCCCGTCCATTTTGTTTGGCTTGATACATGGCGCCATCGGCGGCGTGAAGCATCTCATCAAGCGCCTGCCCGCGATATATGGCGATGCCAAAACTGGCAGTCACCTGCCGCGCTCCTTCAAAATGATGCTGTCTGACGGCGTCGCAGAGCCGTTGAGCCAGACGCTCCGCTGATTGAATATCTGTGTCTGGCAGGACAATCAAAAATTCCTCGCCGCCCCAACGCCCCAGATAATCCACCTGACGGATTATTTTTGTCACCAAACGGGTAATTTTCTTTAGCACATGATCGCCTGCAATATGCCCGTAAGTGTCGTTGATACTTTTGAAATGATCCACATCAAAAAGGATGATTGAAAGCGGTTTGTGATAACGCGCCGCTCTTTCCATTTCGCGATGCAGCGCATGGTACACCTCGCGCCGATTGTACGCGCCGGTCAGGTCATCCTTGGTGATGTAATCCAGGTGTAATTTTCCCGTTTGGGTAATTAACATGGTAAGAACGAACAACGCAAAAAGCGCCCTGACCCAAAGCAGGATAATAGACAAATGGAAACCATCCCTGAACAGCATGTGATACAGCAAGGCAAAAGTAAGGATGCCCAACGAAATGCCCATAAAGATGCTGTTTTGACGGCTTGTCAGTGACATAAACGAAGCCATGTAAACAATTGCAACCCACAACACAATGGCGCTCAGGTTGGCTATAAAAAAGTCCTCTGTTCGACCGCCTGAAAACATATTGACGTTATGAATGGTCATCAGAAAAAGATAAAAAGCGATGAAGTAAAAGAAAACCAGTTCCACTTCACGAACCAGTCTTTGATAAAAATATGCCACCCCCGAAAGAATAATGACGGACACGCTCAATAAAGCGGAAGCTATGAACCCCAAAAATTCACCCTTGCCAAATAAATCAAAAGTAAGCAGCGCGGCAAGCGCTGCGCCAATTGGAAAGGTGATAAGAATAACCTTCCGTCGTCTTTTCTCTTTTTCAGGAAATGCAGGCTGCATAGTCATATATAAAAAACAGGGCAGACAAACATCTGCCCTGTGTCTTGTGCTACTTCAACTTCTCTTCGACTGTTTTGGCGACCCTGCCCAGCGCCTCGCTGATATTGCCAGCAGGCAGGCTGCCTTGCGCCAAATTGGGACGCCCGCCGCCTTTGCCGCCGATACCTGTGATGAGATCACCCGCCTTAAGTCCGCGTTTGACGAGGTCTTCGGTCACTACCGCGATGATAGTTGATCCCCCTGCGGGGACTGTGCCTGTTACAAGGACAGCAACGCCGTTCTTCGGGTGCTTCTCGCGGAATTTGTCGGCGAGCGAGCGCAGGGT
>DYML01000165.1 GCA_020721605.1 Anaerolinea thermophila | reverse complement strand
TGAAAACAGACTCGGCGCGGAAGGCGAAGGTTTCAAAATTGCCATGACCGTTTTAGACGCGGGGCGAATTGGAATAGCCTCGCAAGCGCTGGGCATTGCAGAGGCAGCCTACGAAGCCGCCCGCCAATATGCAGGGCAGCGAGAAGCCTTTGGGCAGCCGATTGGCGCCTTTCAAGGAACCGGCTTCAAAATTGCAGATATGAAGACCCGCATTGAAGCCTCACGCCTGCTAATTTACAATGCAGCCATCGCCAAAGAAAATTCTAAATTAAACGGCAAGCGTTACTCGATGGAAGCCTCCATGGCAAAATTATTTGCTTCCGAAACCGCCATGTTTGTAACTCATGCCTCCCTGCAAATTCACGGCGGCATGGGATATAGCAAAGAACTGCCTGTGGAACGCTACTTCCGTGATGCAAAAATTACCGAAATTTACGAAGGCACCAGTGAAATTCAACGACTGGTCATCTCAAGGCTCGAACTGGGGATCAAGTAAACCAACTTCAATGAATTCAAACAAAAAACAATCCTCCATTTTTGAGTTTGCACTGGTCGCAACAATCTTAGGCATTCACCTCTACGCTGCCTTCTCCGATGCATACAACTTTCCTAACGCCTGGTTTATGCGGGATGATGCCTACTACTATTTCAAAGTTGCGCAAAACATCAGCCTGGGACTAGGCAGCACCTTTGATGGAATCAACCTGACCAATGGCTATCACCCACTGTGGATGTTGGTCTGCATCCCCATTTTTACACTTGCCCGTTTTGACTTGATCTTACCGCTGCGTATTTTATTGATGGTGATGGCGGCGCTCAATGCCGCAACCGCCGTACTCATTTACCGTCTGACAAAAAACACCCTCTCACAGGCGGCGGCAATGCTTGCCGCATTCTTTTGGGCATTCAACTCATATATTCACAGCACCATCTACGACCCTGGCTTGGAAACGCCGCTGGCGGCGTTTGCTGTGGTTTTTTTCCTCTTTAATCTTTCAGAATTTGAAAAAGATTGGCGCACCAACGAACTGGCTACGCGCAAAGTGTGGGGGTTGGCAATCAGCGCCACATTGGTCATGTTTAGCCGCTTAGACTTGGTTTTTCTTGCCCTGCTGGGTGGGGTATGGATCATTCTGCGCGGCAAACCGATGCGCTCCCTCCTGCCGCTGGATATGCTCATCATCTTTGGCTCCATGACCTCCTCGGTTGCAATGCGCACAGGCATAATGCAATACAACACCACCTACGCCGCCTCCGCCATTCAAGCCGTTCTACTTGCGCTAATTATAAAAATTAGCGCGCTTTATTTTTTTGGCGCATACCAACACCCGCGCGCAAAATCAATTTTGAACACAATCCGCCAAACCGGGCTTGCAATCACCGCTAGCACAATTTTAACTGCCGCCTTATACATACTGCTTGCTCAAATGGGAATGGGTAAAAACTTTCCACGCAGCGCCTTTGTTATAGACTGGGGCGTTAGCCTGCTGCTAATCCTGGCGCTACGCCTCACAGCCTGGTGGTTTAGCCCACAAAAAGTTGAGACACCCATTACAACGCCACTGACAGAACTTGGAAACAATTGGAAAAAATGGCTGGCTGAAGGCATTACCTATTACGGCATTTTGGGCGGCGCACTGTCTTTGTACATGCTCTACAACAAAATCACATTCGGCACATCCAGCCCAGTCAGCGGGCAAGTGAAACGCTGGTGGGGTACGCAAATTGAAACGGTCTACGAAAGCCCTGCCTCCAACTGGGCAGAAATCTTTGGCATCAGTTTTCAAATGTCGCACAACGCATGGCAACCGGCGTTTAGCCTGTTTCACTGGGTTGGTGAATTAATCTACCCGCTCTACCCCGGACCCACCACCAAAGATGAGCGTTTTTATATTTCCATGCTTGCCTTTATCCTGCTTGCGCTCCTCATTCTCTTCACAAATACCCGCCGTGCAAAACGCGCGTTTTCAAATATGGCGCTAATTCCCTTGGCGGCAGGCAGCGGCATTCAAATCTTTTCGTACACAACCACTGCCTATGGCGGAATAAAAGAATGGTATTGGATTAGCCAAATGATTTTGATCACCCTTGCTGGCGCAACTCTGCTAGACCTAGTGCTGCGCCCCCTGCAACGCAAAATAAAACCAGCCCGTATTGCCTTTAACCTTGCCGCAATTGCAGCTGGTTTTTTTCTTGCGTACCAATTTGGCTTTTATGTCAAATCGGTCATGCGCTACAACTACTTCCCTGCCAACCGCCCCTACATGGAAGTATTGCCCTATCTGGAAGAAAACACCCCGCCCAATAGCGTCATCGGCATTACCGGCGGCGGCAACGTGGCGTACTTTATTCACAACCGCACCATCGTCAATATGGATGGGCTAATCAACAGTTATGAGTATTTTGAAGCCCTCAAACGCGGAGAAGCCCCGCAGTATCTCAAACAGCACGGCGTAAGCATTATCTTTGCCAGCCCGCGCCTGCTCACCTTTCCGCCATATAACGGGCAATTTGCGCCCTACCTTGAAAACTACAGCGAGTATGGCGGCAAAAACTTAATGTACCTGCTTGAAGAACCAAAATATAAACCTGAGCCAGCCCCATAACTACGGCGGAAGATGTCTCAACCGAAAGAAGAGTTTGCCTCAAAAGCATTCGCCACACCTTATGCCTGATCTTCCTCGCGGGCAAAAAAGCGCCCGCGCCCAAGCCTGATTCCGGTTTCAAAAACATTTTCCTTTAACCAACCCATGAAGAAACCTCCCTTTCGAGTAACCCTCCTGCACCTTCTGGTGTTAACCCTAACAATGTGGAACGGATTGCGCCTATGGACAGCGCTTGCCTGGAAAGATACACTGACAGAGTTTACGGCATTCCCCAGCCCCACAGCCCTCGCCATCAGCAGTGCGTTCTGGCTTATCACAGGCGCCCTGCTCGTCTGGGGCATGGGACAGCAAAAAAACTGGGCGGCAAACATGCTGATCTGGGTCGCATCTACTTATAGCATTTGGTATTGGCTAGAGCGGCTCCTCTGGCAAAATCCGCGTCCAAATTGGCTATTCGCTGTTATAGTAAATCTGGCGGCGCTTGGCTTCATCCTATTAAACATAAAATCAATGTCGAGAGAGGCACATGAACGAAAAATCGAAAATTCAACACATGAATGACCTAAAAGCACAGTCACGGCTTGGCGGCGGGCAAGCCCGCATTGACGCGCAGCACAAAAAAGGACGACTGACTGCCCGTGAACGGCTGGACGTGCTTTTAGACAAAGGCTCGTTTCACGAGGTGGATGCATTTGTGGTTCATCGCACCCATGACTTTGACCTTGATAAGCAAAAAATTATGAGCGACTCAGTAGTGACTGGCTGGGGAACCATCGAAGGTCGGCTGGTCTATGTCTACTCGCAAGACTTCACCGTCTTTGGCGGCAGCCTGGGCGAAGTTCACGCCGCAAAAATTTGCAAGATCATGGATATGGCAATGAAGAACGGCGCCCCCATGATTGGGCTAAATGATTCGGGCGGCGCCCGCATTCAAGAAGGCGTAGTGGCGCTGGCAGGCTATTCAGACATCTTCCTGCGCAACACACTCGCTTCAGGTGTCATTCCCCAAATTTCTGCCATCATGGGTCCATGCGCCGGCGGCGCAGTTTATTCCCCCGCGCTCACCGATTTTATTTTTATGGCACGGAATACATCTTACATGTTTGTGACCGGTCCCGATGTAGTCAAAGCCGTCACCCACGAAGAAGTAACACAGGAAGAACTGGGCGGCGCAAGCGTACACTCGGAAAAGTCTGGCGTTTGCCATGTTGCCGCAGACAGCGAAGCCGACACCCTGTACCTCATGCGCAAGCTGCTGAGTTTTCTGCCGCAAAACAACATGGAAGATGCGCCCTTTGTTTTAAGCGATGACCCTTTGCGGATGGAAGAGGGATTAAACAGCATAGTCCCCGATGACCCCAACAAGCCCTACGACATCAAAGAAGCCATTCAGATGATTATGGACGGCGGAAACTTTTTTGAAATTCACGAAAATTACGCGCAGAATGTAGTGGTTGGCTTTGCCCGCTTGGGCGGGCATTCTGTCGGCATTGTAGCAAATCAGCCCGCCGTACTGGCTGGGGTGCTGGATATTGACGCCAGCGAAAAAGCGGGGCGTTTTGTGCGCTTCTGTGATGCGTTTAATATTCCGATCATCACCTTTGAAGATGTGCCCGGCTTTTTACCCGGCACGCACCAGGAACATCACGGCATTATCCGCTCTGGCGCAAAATTACTGTATGCCTACTGCGAAGCCACCGTGCCAAAACTGACGGTCATCACCCGCAAAGCGTATGGCGGCGCGTACTGCGTCATGTCTTCCAAGCACATCCGCAGCGATGTGAACCTTGCCTGGCCCAGCGCCGAAATTGCGGTAATGGGTCCCGATGGCGCGGTGAGCATCATCTTCCGCAAGGAACTGGAAGCAGCAGATGACCCCATTCAAAAGAAAGCGGAACTGGTTGCCGATTACAAAGAAAAATTTGCCAGTCCCTACGTCGCCGCTCAACGCGGGTACATTGACGACGTGATTGAACCCAAAGAAACCCGCCCGCGCCTGATTAATGCGCTGGAAATGTTGAGCAACAAGCGCGACGCCAACCCCGCCAAAAAACACGGAAACATACCTTTATAACCATGCCTACTAAAAAATCACTCATGTTCAAAAAAGTGCTGGTTGCAAATCGCGGTGAAATTGCAGTCCGTATCATCCGCGCCTGTCGTGAACTTGGCATTGGGACGGTGGCTGTATTTTCGGAAGCAGACCGCAACGCCCTGCATGTGCGCTACGCAGACGAAGCCTATTTGATAGGACCCGCCCCCTCGCGCGAATCTTATTTACGCGCCGACAAAATTTTTGAGGTTGCTCAAAAATCAGGCGCAGACGCCATACACCCTGGCTACGGCTTCCTTGCCGAGCGCGAAGACTTTGCCGCAAAATGCGAAGAACTCGGCATCACATTCATTGGACCCAAGCCCTCCTCCATTGCCGCAATGGGAGATAAAGGCAAAGCGCGCGCAACGGTCATCAAAGCGGGTGTACCCGTTGTGCCCGGCACAGAAGATGTAGGCAACATGACCGATGATGATCTTCTGCGCGTTGCGCCCAGCATTGGCTTTCCATTATTAATCAAAGCCACAGCGGGCGGCGGCGGAAAAGGCATGAGGGAAGTCAAAAACCTGGAAGAAATGCCGACCCTGCTCGCCTCCGCCAGGCGCGAAGCCGAATCCGCTTTCGGCGATGGCAATGTCTACCTCGAAAAATTAATTGAAGGCGCGCGCCACATTGAATTTCAAATTTTGGCAGATTCGTTCGGCAACGTCATTCACCTGGGCGAGCGCGAATGCTCCATTCAACGCCGCCACCAAAAATTATTGGAAGAATCGCCGTCCATATTTTTAGATGATGAACTGCGCGAAAAGATGGGCAGCATCGCCGTAAAATCTGCCAAAGCGGTAGATTATGTAAACGCCGGCACGATTGAATTTCTGGTGGATAAAGACCGCAACTTCTATTTTCTCGAAATGAACACCCGCCTGCAAGTGGAACACCCCATTACCGAAATGGTCACAGGAGTGGATGTGGTCGCCGAGCAAATTCGCATTGCGCGCGGGCGGCAGTTGAGCTACACACAAGATCAAATTAAATTCAACGGACATTCCATTGAATGCCGCATCAACGCAGAAGACCCATTTAATGGTTTTATGCCATCCACCGGGCGCATCACCCACAGCCTGCTCCCCACAGGACCCGGCGTGCGCGTGGATACGGGCGTTTTTCCTGGCTTTGAAATTACACCCTACTACGACCCAATGATTGCCAAATTAATTGTTTGGGGAGAAACCCGCGCGCAAGCCATTTTACGAATGCGCCGCGCGCTGGAAGAATACCGCATTGTTGGCGTGCGCACCAACATCCCATTTCACCAAACATTAATGGATTCACACCGTTTTATGGGCGGTCAATTTGATACCCGCTTTGTTGAAGAACGCTTCTCAATGGAAGACGCCGTAGAATCACGCGCAGAGAATGCCGAGATCGCCGCCATTCTTGCCACACTGGCAGCCCACCAACAAACAGAACGCAACGCAAACATTGTCCGCCGCAACGAACGAGACACGAGCAATTGGAAATGGGTCGGACGTTGGGAACGAATGCACCGATAACGCGCTGTGATTTTGGATTTACAATTGAGGTTGATTAATGAAATATATTACAACAATTGACGGCAAAGAATTTGAAATCGAAGTGATAGACGAGCGGCACATTCGCATTGGCGGGCGACTACTTGAAGTAAACTTTGAATCGGTCAGCGGTCAGCCTGTCTTCTCTCTAATTTTAGACGGCAAATCCTACGAAGCCTTTGTTTATCAGGGCGAGGAAGACTGGGAAGTTTTAATACAAGGACGACAATATCAAGCCAATGTGGAAGATGAGCGCGAGAAACGCCTCAAAACCACTGGCGGCAGCGATATAGCCAGCGGCGAGTTTCATCTTAAAGCGCCCATGCCTGGGCTGGTCGTGGCAGTTTTAATTGAAGAAGGTCAGGAAGTAAAAAAGGGACAGGTTATGCTGATTCTTGAATCGATGAAAATGCAAAACGAACTCAAAGCCCCGCGTGACGGCACAATGGGGCGCGTGCGTGTGAAAGCCGGTGAAAGCGTGGAACAAAGACAAACGCTGCTGAGTGTGCAATAAACTGCCCAAAAACAATGAACGGACACGAAACAGAAGCCAAGTTTTATATACACCATTTAAGAAAAGTTGAACTGCGCCTTCAAACATTAAAGGCACAGTTAATTCAACCCCGCACGCATGAGATCAACTTGCGTTTTGACAACCTAAATAGCGACCTGAGAAATTCCTACCGCGTCCTAAGATTAAGACAGGATGAAAAAGCGCGGCTCACCTTCAAAGGACCCAGCGAAGAAAGAGAAGGCGGCATACTCAGCCGCCGCGAAATTGAATTTATAGTTGAAGATTTTGAAAGCGCCAAAGAATTTTTGGAAGCGCTGGATTTTAAAGTGGTAGTCTTTTATGAAAAATTTCGCACCACTTATCAACTCAACGATTCACACATAATGCTGGACGAACTGCCCTACGGTGATTTTTTGGAAATTGAAAGTGAAAACATAAACGCCATACGCAATGTTGCAGACCTGCTCGGTCTCAAATGGGATCAAATGATAAAAGCCGGCTATCACGCCATCTTTATGCGGGCAACCGAAAAATATAATCTTGAACCTTCTCAATTAAGTTTTTCCGCGCTTAAAAACATACACATTGCAGAAGAAGATTTGGAAATCAAAGCCGCCGACTGCTAAATAAAAAAATAAACAATAATTACAAAAAATCGCTGTTTTTTGCTGCCCGCAAAAAACAGCGATTTTTATAATCACCCAGACTATTTTACAGTATTTAATTTTATCAATGCGCAGGCTTCGCCAATGGGGAACAAAAAGACAATGCCAAACAGCGGCTTTTTTAGAAAAAATCTTGACTTGTGATTATTTTTTGCAAGAACTTTCCTAAATGTAAACTTCCAGAATTGTAGGCGCATTCGGTACCTGAGTACTATGTTTTTTCATGGTATCTAAAAAACATGGTGTTATCTTTACAGCACAACAAATAGAACAGGAGAAAAAAATCTGAAGTGTTTATCAATTAATTATTGGTCATCGCCGAATTTACTTCGATGCATAAAAATCACTACAAAGTGTTAGCCAGAAAAGACCGGGGGCGTTTACAAAAAAGTCTTTAGAAAATAGCCTATCGCACACCCCAACTTTGCCTATAACGCCACGTCTTGCTGGAAAGCACAAAAGGAAAGAAGCATGAAAAGATTTAATTTAACAATTCTGGGGAATGTCTTGATCGCTTGCGCGGTCATCATGAGTCAGTTTGTATCGGCGGGGGGAA
>DYML01000164.1:5286-8023 GCA_020721605.1 Anaerolinea thermophila | reverse complement strand
GGCGACGGCAAGGGAAAATCCACCGCCGCGTTTGGGACTCTGCTCCGCGCCTGGGGACGGGGGATGAAGGTTTGCGTCGTGCAATTTATCAAATCGGAAACGGGCGCGTGGGGCGAAATTAAAGCCGCGAAAAAAATGGGCATCGAATGGCTGACGACTGGCGACGGTTTCACCTGGCTTTCCAAAGACATGGACGAAACCACCGCCCGCGCCCAACACGGCTGGAAACTGGCGCAGGAAAAAATCGTCAGCGGAGCCTACGACCTGATTCTGCTTGATGAATTCACCTATCCGCTGCACTACGGCTGGCTGGACACCGCCGAAGTTTTGGAATGGCTCAAAGAAAATCGCCCGCCCAACTTGCACTTAATCATCACAGGACGTTCCGCCCCCGAAGCATTGATTCAAGCCGCCGACCTTGTGACCGAAATGAAACTGGTCAAACATCCCTACGAGCAGGGACTCAAGGCGCAGGCAGGGATCGAGTTTTAGTTCATGAAAAAAGGCTTACTCATCATCAACACAGGCGACGGCAAGGGAAAATCCACTGCCGCGCTTGGGATTCTGCTCCGCGCCTGGGGACGGGGGATGAAGATTTGCGTCGTGCAATTCATCAAATCCGAAACGGGCGCGTGGGGCGAAATCAAAGCCGCGAAGAAGATGGGCATCGAATGGCTGTCCACTGGCGACGGTTTCACCTGGCTTTCCAAAGACATGGACGAAACCACCGCCCGCGCCCAACACGGCTGGAAACTGGCGCAGGAAAAAATCGTCAGCGGAGCCTACGACCTGATTCTGCTTGATGAATTCACCTATCCGCTGCACTACGGCTGGCTGGACACCGCCGAAGTTTTGGAATGGCTCAAAGAAAATCGCCCGCCCAACTTGCACTTAATCATCACAGGACGTTCCGCCCCCGAAGCATTGATTCAAGCCGCCGACCTTGTGACCGAAATGAAACTGGTCAAACATCCCTACGAGCAGGGACTCAAGGCGCAGGCAGGGATCGAGTTTTAGTTCATGAAAAAAGGCTTACTCATCATCAACACAGGCGACGGCAAGGGAAAATCCACTGCCGCGCTTGGGATTCTGCTCCGCGCCTGGGGACGGGGAATGCGCGTGGGCATGTTCCAATTCTTGAAGAGCGGTGCGGCGGATTACGGCGAATATCAAGCCGCGCAAAAACTCGGCATCGAGATTGCTTCGCTCGGCGACGGCTGTTCGTGGGAGAGCAAGGATTGGGAAGTCTCGCGCGAGGTCAACCTGGCGGCGTGGGAAAAGGTCAGGGAGAAAATCACCAGCGGCGGGTACGATGTCCTCGTGCTGGACGAGTTCACTTTCCTCCTGCACTTCGGCTGGCTGGACGCCGCTGAAACCGTCCGCTGGATTCTCCAAAGCAAGCCGCCGACCCTGCACCTCATCATCACGGGACGCTACGCCCCGCAAGAGTTGATTTCCGCCGCCGACCTGGTGACCGAAATGCTCGAAGTCAAACATCATTACAAAGAGCAGGGGCTGATTTCGCAGCCTGGGATAGACCGATGAACGCGCTTCCTTCGCCTACGCCATCCAACCCAAATCTGGCGCGGAATTTTGTCACCGCCTGCCAGAAAACATAATCACCACAAAGGAACAAAGGGGCACAAAGGTTTTTCCTTCGTGTACCTTCGTGACCCTTTGTGGTTAAAAAAAATAGAGGATAAACCATGTCAATCACAACCACCATCAGCGCCATCGAACCGCTCAATCAAAAAGCCATGCAAGCGGCGCAGGAACGCCAGAACACGCTCATCAAGCCCGCTGGCAGTCTCGGACGTTTGGAAGAACTTTCGATTCAAATTGCGGGAATTACGGGCAAGCCGATTCCCGTGATAAAAGAAAAAGTCATCATCACCATGGCAGGCGACCACGGAGTCGTCGCCGAGGGAGTCAGCGCCTTTCCGCAGGAGGTCACGCCGCAAATGGTGGCGAACTTCCTCAACGGCGGCGCGGCAATCAACGCGCTGGCGCGGCACATCGGCGCGAGAGTCGTCGTGGTGGACATGGGCATTGCCAATGAAATTCCCGTCCGCGAAAAACTGCTCAAGCGCCGAGTCGCTGCGGGGACGAAGAACATCGCCGTCGGCGAAGCGATGACCCGCGCTCAGGCGGAAGAAGCCGTCCAGCACGGCATCGAACTCGTGGAGGGCATCATCTCCATCGGGGCGCACATCGTCGGTACAGGCGACATGGGCATCGGCAACACCACCCCGTCCGCCGCCATCGCCTGCGCGTTGATGGGCGAGTCGCCCGAAAAAATCGCGGGGCGCGGCACGGGCGTGGACGACGAAGGACTCAAGCGCAAAATCTCCGCCATTCAGCGCGCGCTCGACGTGAACCAACCCAACCCCAAAGACGGGCTGGATGTGTTGTCGAAAGTCGGCGGCTTTGAAATCGGCGGGCTGGCGGGCGTGATGATTGGCGCGGCGGCGAACCATGTCCCCGTAATGGTGGACGGCTTTATCTCGACGGCGGCGGCGATGATTGCGGTCACGCTCGCGCCGCAGTGCAAAGATTACCTCATCGCCGCGCACCGCTCGAAGGAATACGGTCACAGCGCCATGCTCGAATGGCTGGGCTTGAAACCGCTCTTCGACCTCGACCTGCGACTCGGCGAAGGCACAGGCGCGGCGCTCGGCATTAGCATGGCAGAAGCCGCCTGCAAAGTCCTGGCTGAAATGGCAACCTTCGGCGAAGC
>DYML01000164.1:0-5186 GCA_020721605.1 Anaerolinea thermophila | reverse complement strand
TGGTATCCATTTGTGGGATTCATCATCGGCGGATTGACCTGGCTGATGTGGATGGGCGCGTCGCGCCTCTTCTCCGCGCCCGTGGCTGGGATTCTGACCCTCATCCTTTGGGTTACGCTGACAGGTGGTCTGCACCTCGACGGTCTCGCCGATTGTAGCGACGGTCTGCTGGCAAGCGCCACCGTCGAACGTCGCCTCGAAATCATGAAAGACCCGCGACTCGGCGCTTTCGGCGGCATCTCCTTGATTTTGGTTTTGCTGCTCAAAGCCGCCACGCTTTCCGCGCTCACCCCCGAAACCAGTTTTGGAATCATCCTCGCCGCAAGCCTCGCCCGCTGGTGTATTCTCCCCGCTGGCTTGCTCCCGCTGGCGCGACCTTCGGGTATGGGCGCGGACTTCAAAGCGGGCTTCCGCAACTGGTTCATTGCCGCAGGCGCAATCATTCCGCTTGGCTTGGCAATCGCCCTCGGCACGCGCGGACTCGTTTCACTTGCGGCTGGGCTAATCGCGGCGGCGCTGGTCTTGCGACTGGCAAAGTCCAGAATCAATGGCGTCACAGGCGATGTGTTCGGCATGACAGTGGAGGTGGTGGAGGTGGTTTCGTTGCTGGCGTTTGTAAGTGGTAATTGGTAATTTTCATCTCTCATTTTGATTTAACCCATGAAACTTTTTCTCATCCGCCACGGACAAACCGACTGGAATCTCGCGCAGCGTTTTCAAGGTCAAAGCGACATCCCGCTCAACGAAACGGGACGCAAGCAGGCGCAGGCTCTCGCGGAGCGACTCGCCGCCGAGCCATTCGCCGCCGTCTATTCGAGCGATTTGCAACGCGCCACCGAAACCGCAAACATCATTTGCGCGTCACAAATTCATGCCGACCCGCGTTTGCGCGAAGTGAACTTCGGCGATTGGGAAGGCTTGACCTATGACGAAATCAAAGCCAAACACCCCGAACCGCTTGCGGCATGGGAAGCGGATGTTTTCAAAAATGCCCCGCCCCACGGCGAGACGCTTGAAGAATTATCTATTCGCGTTCAATCTCTGCTGGATGAACTGCGCGAGAAGCACGACGACCAAAATATTCTGATTGTCGCGCACGGCGGCGTGCTGCAAACCTTGATTTGTCTCGCGCTCAATTTGCCGCCAACCATGTACTGGCAATTTCACTTGTCCACTGCCTCCCTTTCAGAAGTTGCTTTTTATCCCGCTGGCGCGATTCTCAACTCGCTCAACGACACAAGCCACCTGCCCAAGTCACCGCCCAAGAAGGCATGGAATCCGCTCTCGCGGAGTGAAAAATCTCCGAATTTTTCACCCCCCAAATCAGGGCGCGAAGCATTTCGTTAACGATGAGTTCTGCCGCGCTTCGTCGCAAAGCAAAATTTTTATTCCATTGCTGAAGAGATTATCTGACGCATTGAACATGGATTTACTGGAGAAAATCATATGGGACAAATAACCCTGCTGCTCGGCGGCGCAAGAAGCGGAAAGTCATCCTACGCCCAGCGGCTCGCGGAAGAATCGCGAAAGTCGGTGACGTATCTTGCCACTGCGCAAGCGCTGGATGATGACGAAATGTCAGCGCGGATTCAGAAGCATCAGTCCGAAAGACCCGCTCACTGGCAGACGCTGGAAATTCCGCTGGACGTGGCGGCGCATGTTGGCGAGATAAAATCCGACCTCGTGATTTTGGATTGCATGACTCTGCTCACCACCAACCTGCTGATGAAATTCGAGAAGGACGAACTCGTGGATGAAGCCCCCTTCACCGAAGCCGTTTACAAGGAAGTGGCGGACCTGCTTGCCTCCATCCGCGCGGGCAACCCTGACTGGCTGATTATTTCAAATGAAATCGGTTTGGGGCTTGTCCCGCCCTACCCAATGGGACGCATCTACCGCGATCTGCTCGGCTGGGCAAATCAACGCCTCGCCCGCGAAGCGGACAAGGTTCTCTTTTTGGTGGCGGGGATTCCAATGGCGGTGAAGTAGGTTTTACCCGCGCACAAAATAAATGATCGAAACAATCACGCCAATGCTCACCACCGTCCAGCGCAGCGTGGACGGTTTGATTTTGCCCGCGAGTTTTCCGCCCAGTGTGCCGCCGATGAGTGAGCCGACTGCCATAACCAGCACGGCAGACCACACGACCTGACCAGAGAAAAGGAAGAAGATGGCGGTGGCAAGGTTGGTTGCCAGTGAAATGGATTGTTTGAGTGCATTCAAGCGCGTCAGCGAATCTTCGAGCGTGAGACCCAGCGCGGCGATTAAAATCACGCCCAAGCCCGCGCCGAAATATCCGCCGTAAATGGATGCCGTCCCCGTGACCAGCCAGGTCCATTTTTCGAGACTGCCTTTGTGATGCTGGCTTAACCGCCGCATGATCCACGCGCGGATTTGGTCTTGCATTGCCAGCAAGCCCGAAGCCAGTAAAATTAAATAGGGAACTAAATCTTTGAATAGTTTTTCCCCCGTTTGCAAAAGCAAAAAACCGCCGATCAAGCCGCCGACAATACTGGCAGGGATAATCGTCCACAAGCGTTTTTCTTGACCGCGTAAATCATTGCGTTGGGCAAAAGTTCCGCCAAAGTAGCCAGGGCAAAGAGCGACCGTGTTGGTGACATTTGCCGCCACCGCGGGAATGCCCACCAGAGTCAGCATGGGGAAGGTGATCAGCGTGCCGCCGCCCGCAAGCGCATTCACCACGCCTGCGGCAAGCGCGGCAATTCCAACGAATATCAGGTCTAATCCGCCTGGCATGGTTACATTTCCACCGTACAGGGCAGTTCTTCTTTTACAATTACACTTTCTCCATTGGGGAAGGTGATAACTGTTTGCTCCAGCCCGCGCACTATGCTGAGTCCTTTGTGTTTGATGGTAACTGCCCAGGGGAAGGGGTTTTTTCCTTCAAGTTTTACTTTTGTGGCAGAAAGAATAGTGACGCCCAGTGTTTGCATAAACAAGCCCACTGGCGCAAAGCCTTGCAGCGAATTGCGTTCTCCCATGCCTGCCCCGTTTTGGGCATGATAGCGTTGATAAAAGGCTTGGTTTTGTTTTAGGTTTTGAATGACCGCATTCATCAGGCGTTTGGTGAGGTCTGCGGTTTGAGGTCGAAACCCGTAGGCGAGCAATCCTTCTCCAATCAGTTGATTCCAAGGGAGCGGGACGCTCATTGAATCCGAATCTGCTTTTGGGTCGGGAGAGGTTGGGAGCGAGGGAAACCCAAACGGGCGGTCGAATCTATCTTCATTGAAAAGGGTCTGGCGGATTAATTCTTCCGCCTGCGGCATGTGGGGGATGCCCGCCCACAGTGGAAGCGCCAGGGTAATATCTTCGCTGGTGGTGTCAATGAGTTTTACGATGATCTTGTCTTTTTCATCGAGACCGATCACGTTGATTCTGCCAACGCGCTTAAATATTTTTTGGGTGGTGGCAATCAACCCGCCGCTGCGCCATTGAAATTGATGTCCCAGGACGGTTTCCACTTCTCCTTTGGTTTTGGTGAAGTATTCGCTAATTTCCACCTCTGGGCGCTTTGCGGCTGGGCTTTGGGTTTGAATTTCAATCAGCAGGCGCACGCCTGTTTCAAACTCTTCTTTGGGGCGCATGTTGCCGTCACCCCGTTTTTTGGCAATGACCCTGCCGCTTGAAATTAATCCGGTTTCGCGGTCGCGGTAGGAATATAAATGTTTGTCTGCATTCCAACTTGCGTTAATGGAGTTTTTTAAAATTTCGGCTTGCGCCTGAATCAGCATGGTTTCTTCTTCGTGCTTGCCCAGTTTTTTGGCAATTAAGATTACTAAATTTGCCTCGCGGTAGAGCATGGCTTCCAAAGAAGGGCTGTGTACCAGTGAAATATCCAAACCTTGAGACCAGGGATTCCAGACATCAAAACTGGGGTTGTCGTCGAACCCTGTTTGCAGAATGTGATCCCATTCGGGGGCGCCGTCTCGGTTGCGGTCGTGCGCCGAGGAAAACCACGCCCAGAAAAATTTAAATAAATTTGGATAAACCTCGGCAAGGAAGGCTTCATCTTGCGTGGTTTGATAATATTTCCATGCCAGGCTGGCGAGCAGGGGCGCGGCAATGAGTTTGCTGCGTTGTGCGGCAAGACCGGGTTTGTTATCTACTTCGCCGTCTTCGTTTTGGGTGGAAAGAAAATTAAGTATGAGATGACGGGCAGTTTGCGGCGCGCCCGGCAAAATACTGGAGAGGTAGTACGCTTCCAGCGGAGCTTGCCCATTCCAGGCGGGCGGGTAGTCTGCGCCGTCTCCTTTGCGTGAAAAGCCATTGTCTACATTGCGTGTGTTTACAAAAGAGGGGTAGGGCAATTGCTCACTGCCGCTCATGCAGAGCCTGTGCGCCGCAGTTTGGCTTAAGGCGAGTGCGGCATCCCAGTCTGGGTCGCCGGTGCGGATGTCTAAAGTTTGCGCGGCATCCATAATTTCGATGCGGGCGCGTTCTGCGTCCCAGGGGCGGGCGGCGCTGCGGCGCGCAAGATCAAAAGATTCGGCAATGGTGTTGAGCGCGGCTTCGGCAAAGGTGATTTGTCTGGTTGTGCCTGGGTTGAGTTCGAGGTCTAACACGAGCGAGGGTTGCGCCCCAGTTCCGTGTTTGGGTCCGCCGGTCATAAAAATTACGGGCGCAATTCCGCTGGTTTGCCCTGCCAAAATATTAACCAATTGCTGTTGGGTGGGCACAATAGATTGACCCTCCAGCGGGGTAAGCGCGGCGCATACTTCCAGTTTAATTTGGCGTACAGCATCGCTTTTGTTGATCAGAATTAGCCGCCCCGCAACCGCATGAGATTCGGGAACCCAAAACTGGGCGCTGACTTGCAATGCTTCAAATGGAACAAATTCCAGGGTTAGGAAGTTTGGATGGAAGCAGCGCAGTGACGGTTTGCCAACAAAGGTGTTAGGGTCTGTGACCGAAATGTTGTTTTCTGTGAAGCGCAGGGACATGCGCATGGAGCGCGCGCGCAGCCCAAATGTGGTATGCAGCGCCAAAAGGGCGGGGTCAGCCGCGCCAATTTCCACTTCCCAAATGTGGTCGTTGAGGTAGTCGGGCTGGCAATGTCTTGCGTCTGCTGCCAGAGAGAGGTAAAGCGGGTCGCCGAGGTGTAAAGACCAATCACGCATGGCGCTTATTGTACGGGCGAAACGGCGGGAGGTCAAAGGTATAATTTG
>DYML01000163.1:3230-8066 GCA_020721605.1 Anaerolinea thermophila | reverse complement strand
GCAAAGACAGCAGATTGCGGCAGCCAGGTGTAGATTAATTCCGCGCCAAATGCTTCGGCGGCATATTGGGCGCGGAGGACAAAGTCGAGGCGGCGAAAAAGCCGAATGGATGGAATCAGGTCAAGGGGCGGCGCGAGTTGCAAACCGTAATGGGCAAGCAAAGCCGCATGAGTCGCAGGTTCCGCTTCGGCAGGGGCAAACATCCGAATCTCATGCCCAAGTTGAATCAACGCCTGCGCGACCTTCATCGCCTGAATCGAATTGGCAGTTAACGACGGTATTCGTGAATTGGTAATCAGCGCAATTTTCATCCTTCATCCTTCGACTTTTGACCTTCGACTTTCGACCTGATTTCCCCCAGCCCGCGCCACACAATTGAACCCACCGACGTAATGTAATAAAGCGATAAAAGCGCGGCTTCGGCAACGTAGCCGAAACGCGGCACAAGCGGAAACGCCAGCGCCAGTTTGGCAACGCCCGCAAAGACTGTGGCTTTAAGCGGAAAGGCGGGCAAGCCCAGCGAAAGCAGCAGCGGACGATTCCAAAAGAGAATGTAATTAAACGTAAAGCCGACCAGCAGGGCGAGCAATGCGGGGTAGGCGGCGGTGTATGGCTCACCGTAAATCGAGAGCAGCCATTTGCCAAAGATGACAAAAAACGCGGCAAGCGCAAGGTTGAGCGCGGCGGCAACGCATGTAATTTTTTTGAGAAAATCCTTTAGCCGCGCCCACGATTTTTGTACGACCAACTTGTTAATTTCGGGATAGGTGGTGAGAATGAACGGGTTGGCGGGGACAGAAAGCAGGCTGACAATGGCATACGCCGCTTTGTAAAACCCCGCCGCCTCGCTGGTGAGAAAATATCCCACCCATAAAATTTCGCTCTCGCGGAAGACCAGAATGGCGGTGGCGCTCAGGTTGGAGGTGAAGGCGAATTTGAAGAGTTCGCGGAAGTCCATGTCATTCTCAGAAGAAGATTGCTTCGTCGTCGCTCCGCTCCTCCTCGCAACACTTGCACCGCGCGCAAGTGCAGGTGTGACATTTACTCGCCACCAGCCACCTCCAAGCCGTTTCGTCAATTGAAAAAATGCCGTTGAAAAAATTCCAAATCCCAAAACGGTTTTGCCCGCAAGGTAGGCAAACAAAACAAATTGCAGGCTGCCGTGTGTAAAAAAAGCAAAGGTGATTAATCCCGCCGTCAGCAGGCTTTGCGTGAGATTAATCAAGCCCTGATATTTTATTTTCCCCAGCATTTGTAAAACGCCAATGGATGTTTCAGTATTGAAGTTCGCCAGCAAGCCCAGGCTGTAGATGATGAAAAGCATGGCAGTGTTGGGCGTTTTGGCAATATAACGGGAGGAGAGAGTCGCAGTTGCCGCCACCGCCAAAAACGCCAGCAGGGAAACCGCGCCTTCCAGCAATGCGGCGGCTTTGACCAGCGCGGCGGTCTTTTCTTTTTCATCCTTTTCAAGATACTCGCCGCCGTAGCGCACCACCAACTCGCTCATGCGGAAGGATAAAAATCCGTTCACGGTGGTGGCATAACTGGTGACAATGGCAACCAGCCCAAAGTTGGCGGGTCCCAGCAAACGGGCGGCGAGGACGCTTTGAATCACGCTCAACCCCAGGCTAAGGCTGTTGGCGCTGAACAAAGCCCCGCTGGAGCGCATCACCTTGCCGAGCAGCGGGTCGTCTTTGAATTTTGAAAGGAGAGACATGCGGGCAATTGTACACAAAAAAAGACCTTCCCGTTTTTTTAGAACGAGAAGGTCTTTTTTTATAAATTTTATTTTACAAGAACACTGCCCTCTGCCACAGAAATTTGCACAGCCAAGCCGTCGGCGTCAGACAATAAAATACCAGCAGGCGCGGCGGGTGTGCCGTGAAAACGAATGACGGAATCGCCCTGGGCTTTGGCGCGGAACACAATCTCAAACAAAATTCCACTGCCCGAGGCAGGATCACGATTGATTTGCGCAACGGCATAATCTATCGTACCTGCCACATTGTCAAAAACATTCTGCACCGTAAAATCTGGCGCAATCAATTTTCCATCCACAATCTCGGTCACTTCCAAAATGATGGGGTCAAAAAGCAAATGAGTTTCAAATGCGGTAAAGTTGGCAACATTTTCGGCGCTGACCGATACGCGCACAACATCATTCACCTTAACCTCAGAATCAGGCGTGTTAATTTTAATCAAGCCGGTAAGCGGGCTGGCAGATGCGGCTGGCAATGGCGCAGATTGGGCGGATGAAGACGCGCAGGATGTTGTGAGCGCAAAAAGGATCAAAGTCACAGCCAGCCAACGAAGTTTGAATTTAAGATGCACGGGGTCTCTCCTGCTATGGGATGCACAATTGCTGTCCGGCATAAATCAGCCAGGCATTCGAAATTTGGTTCACGCGGGCAATTTCGGTATAGCTAACGCCATATAAAATTCCAATGCGGTACAAGGTCTCGCCAGAGCGAACCACATGCACAACACGGCAGGCAGAAGAAGGAACAGGCGTGGCGGTCAGCGGATACACAGTGGCAACAATGGCGGTGGGAACAACCGTAGCGGGCGTACTTGTGACAGGAACCGCTGTGGCAGTTGCCGCAGGCAGCACAGAAAATTGGGGCTGGCAAATTGTGCCGCTGGCGGGCATATCCACCCAGGCATCATACGGGATGGTCAATTGCTGACCAGGGAAGATGATGTAGGGCCACCAGGTAATGCCATTGGTGCGGGCAATTGCCATCGGGTCTACGGCGTAGGCACGCCCAATGCAATAAAGCCACTCGCCAAAACGCACCACATGAATTCTGGAAGTTGTAGCAGGGGTAGGGGTGGGCGTGGAAGTGGAATTTACCTTCACACTACCTGAAGCCCAAGTGTCGGGCAAAACCCTGCCGTTAGAGTCAGACAAAAGCAGACCATCTGGCGCAGTCGTTACGCTACGCGAGACAATGGATGATGTTCCAGCAGATTTGGCGCGAAAGACAATGGTGAGCAAAGTTCCGCTGCCCTGAGATGCAGGGCGGACATTTTGCGAAATGGCATAATCAATGGTGCCTGCTGTGTTGCTAAAGGTATTTTGCGCAACAATGTCGGCAGCCAAAAAGCCGCCGTTAATCAATCGAGTCACTTCCAATTGATTGGCATCAAAAGACAAATGCATCTCAAATGCCGAAAGATTCGTGGCGTTATCCACTTTGACCAGGATATTAAAAGCGTCATTGGCATTTACCGAAATGGAAGCGGGATCAATGCGCACAACAGCCGCCGTTTGGGGAGCCGCCACTGTGGGTGTGAGGGTTGCAGTGACGGGAGCAGGCGTAACAGATGTAGCCGCGAGCGGGGTAACAGTTGGCGCCGCCGCAGTTGTTCCACTGCCCACAGTCACAGCGCCGCTCACCCAGGAAGCCTGAACAGAAGCGCCATTTTCATCTGCAAGCAACAGCCCGCCCGCTGCGGTGGGAATGCTGCGCAAATTGACGGTGGAACTGCCGTTGGCTTTGGCACGAAAGACAATAGTTAACAGTGTGCCGCTGCCTTGCGCCGCCGCGCGATTTAACTGTGCAACGGCGTAGTCAATGGTGCCTGCCGTGTTATCAAATACATTTTGCACAGGAAAATCTGGCGCAATGAAGCCGCCGTTGGTCACTTCAACCACTTCCAAAACTGCGGGGTCAAAAGACAGGTGAATCTCGAAGGCGGTAACACTGGCAACATTCTCAATTTTGATGGGAAGATTGACCCTGTCATTGACCTGCGCCAACGAGGTGGACGGATCAACCCGCACGACAGCCGCGCCCTGCGCCAAAACAGAGGTGCCGAGCAGGGAAGTTGCGATGATCATCAGGGCAAGATACATCCGAATGGAAAATAAATTGCGTGACATAAAAATACTCCATAAAAAATTGCTTTAAATTCAGGCGGGCTTGAGGCGGGCGCGCCGCAAATTTTCTACAAGCCATCTGCGGCACGGGGAATGACTCAGAGCAAGACCCTAAAGGTTTCCATGTTGCCCGAAACGTTTTCACGCAAACAGTCTTTACAAAACGGCTGCAGTGTGAGGAAAACCTTTAGGGTCTGCTATTTTTGCGGTTAAGAAGTCAGCATTCTAAACAGGGTCTGTAACAGCGTGATCTCAAGCCATTAGGGCCAGGCAGTGGCAGATGCCGCCCAGTTTCCGGCAGCAATTGCCAGGTCGCTAATGTTGATCTGACCATCATCATTAATATCGGCGGGGTCGTCCAGCGTGCTGCAATCAGCCGAAGCCGAGCCAACGACTAAGCCGGTATCACCAAACTTGCCGGTAATCACGCCAATATCCAAAATGTTGATTGTGGCATCGCCATTAACATCGCCGCCGTGCAAGGTGGTAATTCCCACATTGAAGGGCGCCACAGTGCCAACGGGAATGGTAAAGGTCTTTTCAGAAGACAAATACCCAGGGTATGCAGCGCGAATTGTATAAGGAACGCCCACTTCCAGAGCCATGCTGTCTACCAGGAACGAACCTGCGGCATCGGTTTTGAATGCGGTGCCGTTAACCGTCACAAGGGTGCATGTTAGCGCGCCTGCGCCTGGGTTGGGGTTGGCGGGGGCGCCCTGTCGTAGCGCCGTGCCGATCATGGTCAAAGGCAGCGGTTGTGAAACCGTTACACATTGTTCAACGGGCAAGGTGTGTACCACCTGAAAGCCATCGGCGTCTACCAATGCAGATTGAACCACCGAAAAACAGGCATCACCCTTTGCCGCTGCATCAAAATATAAACGTGCCAGCATCCCGCTTTTTGTAACCTGCGGCGTACCTGCCAGCACCAAATGAACACAAGTTCCCACGCC
>DYML01000163.1:0-3130 GCA_020721605.1 Anaerolinea thermophila | reverse complement strand
CAGAAAATAAAAGAACGTTACACAACGATTGTAATTAAGTTGCTGAATCATTAAAATAAAAATCCCCTGCTTCCCAAAGGGAAGCAGGGGATTTTTTACGGGGTCAAAATATCCTTTGCCCAATCACGTTCTGCGGCATACCATTTTATAAGGTTGCCAATGCCCTCGCGCAAGTTCACCTGCGGATTCCAGCCGAGCATTTCGCGGGCTTTGTTCACATTGGCTTGGTTCATAAACATATCCGCCAGGTTGGGGGGACCATACTGGACATTTGCTTTTTTGCCGGTCAGGTCTTCCACCAACTCCACCAGCCCATTGATGGAGATAACCTCATGCCCGCCGAGGTTAATGATTTCGTAGCCCAGCGGTTTGAGCGCCGCAATCGTGCCGAGCGCGATGTCGTCCACATAGGTAAAGCCGCGCGATTGGTTTCCATCGCCGTTAATGCGAATTGGCTCGCCTTCCATAATCCACTTTACAAAACGGAAGATGGCAAGGTCGGGTCTGCCGGCGGGTCCATATACGGTGAAATAGCGCACGATGGTCACGTCAATATCGAATAGATGGTGATAAGAGTGTGCCAGCGCCTCGGCGCCTTTTTTACTGGCAGCGTAAGGCTGCATTGGCTCGCTGCTCGATGCGGTTTCGGGCGTGGGGTATTCGGGGTTTTCGCCATAAATGCTGGAAGTGGAAGCAAGGATGAATTTTTTGCAGTCCATTTGGCGGCAGAGTTCCAGCATGTTCAACGTACCCATCACATTGGATTCCATAAAGACCCAGGGGTTTTCCACGCTAAAGCGCACGCCAGCCCGCGCCGCCAGGTTGATGACTCCGTCAAATTTACGATGTGTAAGCGCCGCCTGGCGGTGAAGAATACCCTTGTCTGAAATATCATCGCGCACAAATTCAAAACCATTCAACGCCTGAAGATTTTTTAAGCGATACTCCTTCATGCGCGGGTCGTAGGCGTCGTTCATATTATCAATGCCCACAACCGTATGCCCCTGCTCGATCAGCAGGGTGGAAGTCCTTGCGCCAATAAAACCAGCCGCGCCCGTTACCAAATAATGTGACATAAAATACTCCTATTTTAAGTTGCGGGGTCCAGGTTGCAGACGCAACGCACACGCTATAAACGTTCCACTTTTGCGCTGCTCTTGCCCAATTTGCCTGTGGCGTTGCGCGAATCAAAAACAAATTTGGCATTCTCAATAATCTTCGGAAAGTCATATTGCTTGTGGTTGGTGATGATGATGACCACGTCCGCTTCCTGCACCGACTTCATTAAATCTTGCAGGCTGTCCATTTGCCAGCCGTCATATTCGTGGTGAATGTGCGGAATGTAAGGGTCGTGATATTCAACCAGCGCGCCTTTTTGGCGCAGCAAGCCAATCACATCCAGCGCGGGCGATTCTCGCACGTCATTAATGTCGGGCTTGTACGCCACGCCCAGCACCAGCGCCCTGGAGCCATTAAGCGCCTTGCCGCGATCATTCAATCCTTCCATCACGCGGCTGACAACATAGCGCGGCATGTTGGTATTAATCTCGGATGCGAGTTCAATAAAACGCGCATTGTAATTAAAGGATTTCATTTTCCAAGAAAGATATAGCGGGTCAATCGGAATGCAATGCCCGCCCAACCCAGGACCCGGCGTAAACTTCATAAAGCCAAAGGGCTTGCTGGCGGCTGCGTCAATCACTTCCCAAACATCCACGTTCAGGCGTTCACACATGATCGCCAGTTCATTAACCAAGCCAATGTTAATCATGCGGAAGGTGTTTTCCAGCAGTTTGGACATTTCTGCGGCTTCGGCGGTGGAAACCTGATGCACAATTTTAATTGCGCCTTCATACCAGGCGGTTGCCACTTCGCCGCAGGCTTCGGTGATTCCGCCCATGACTTTGGGTGTGTTGATGGTGGTGTAATCTTCACGCCCTGGGTCTACGCGCTCCGGCGAGAAGGCAAGAAACCAATCTTCGCCAATGGTCAGCCCTTTTTCTGCGCCCAGCGTGGGCAAAAGCAGTTCGCGCGTGGTGCCAGGGTAAGTGGTGGATTCTAAAACCACGACCATGCCCTTGTGCATGTATTTTGCCAGTTCTTCCATCGCAGAAATAATAAACGACATATCGGGGTCGCCCGTCTGGCGTAATGGCGTTGGCACGCAAATGCTCACCGCGTCCATTTCCTTCAAAATTGAAAAATCGGCAGTGGCGGTAAATAAGCCAGCCGCGACCAATTTTTCAACCGCTTCGGTTTTTACATCGGGAATGTAAGACTTGCCTTCTGCCAGCGCATCAATTTTTCGCTGGTCAGGGTCTACGCCTGTCACATGAAACCCTGCTTCACAAAAAACAACAGAAAGGGGCAGACCCACATAGCCCAAGCCAAGCACGGCAATTTTTGCGCTTTTATCTTTTAACTTCTTAATAAGAACTTCTTTGGTAGACATATTTCTCCTTCGTTAAGTCTATTTGATTTTGTTTAAAATAAATCCATTTGCTGTGGTTTCTGATCTTCAACTTCTTCCATTTTTCTTTTGAAGACCATCGGCGGCTTGCCTTGAGAAAGCCGCGCTTCGTTCAATTGATCGGGCAGTTTGGAAAAATCGCCCAGGATGGCTGGCTTCAACGCCGGTTGATGCAGCGCCGCCGCCGGATGAAACATGGGGATGATAAAGCGCCCGCCGATCTTATGCGGCTGCCCATGCACTGCGCTAATTTTAACATCAGGCAGAAATTTACTCATCGAGAAACGCCCCAGCGTGACAATAATACTCGGATTAATGGCTTCAATTTGCGCTTCGAGGTAAGGATTGCAGGCAGCCAGTTCTTCGGGCTGGGGGTCACGGTTGCCGGGCGGGCGGCATTTGACCACATTGGCAATAAAGACCTCGGCGCGGGTTACGCCCGCCTGCTCCAAAAGTTGATCTAAAAATTTTCCCGAAGCGCCCACAAAGGGATGCCCCTGCTCGTTCTCGTGAAAGCCTGGACCCTCGCCAATGAACATGATCTCGGCTGTGGCAGGTCCATCGCCTGGCACCGACCTTTTACGCATTTGATGCAGGGCGCATTTGGAGCAGGCGGAAACTTCTTGCGCAATTTCGGAAAGAGTTTCTTCGGCGGTCATG
>DYML01000162.1 GCA_020721605.1 Anaerolinea thermophila | reverse complement strand
TCACGAAGATACATGCGACAACTGTATTATTGCATAATTTGATGGGTTGGGGAAGTCGAATTTTACAGGGATTTTTTAGACTTTCGACCTTTGACGGGGAAGAGTCAAAAGTCGAAGGTCAAAGGTCAAATACCTGTTGCGAATGGGTCACGCTCGTCTACCAAAATCATGCCTTCGGACATGACCCACGCTTCGCCCGTAATCGTTGGGATGATTCGGTTATCCTGAATCTGGATACTGCCCTCAAAGATGCTGCCGACGACGCTTTGTTGTTTCCAGGTTTTCCCTGCTTGTAATTTTCCATCGCCGTACAAACAAGCGAGTTTTGCGCTGGTGCCTGTTCCGCAGGGAGAACGGTCATAGGCTTTGCCTGGGCAGAGGACAAAACTTTTGCTGTCGGCTTCATCGGCTGCCGCGAACAATTCGACGTGGTCAACTTCTGCGCCGTTTGCGCCGGTGATGCCGTCCGCAGTGAACTGCTCACGCACGCGCCACGAGAATTCGGTCAGCGCCTCGAGGTTTTGCATATTGACTTCAAGTCCGTGGTCGTGGCAGAGGAAGAACCAATTGCCGCCATACGCCACATCGCCGTGGATGGTTTTGCCGTCAACAGTGACAGGGACGTGAGTTAGGTGGCGGTAGGCGGGAATGTTGCGGACAGAGACTTTATTGGGATATTCACCCGCCCTCACCCCTAGCCCCTCTCCCTGAGGGAGAGGGGAATGAAGCGTGGCTTCCACCACCCCAACCGGAGTCTCCACCCGAATCACGCCAGGCTGAACTCTTCCCAGATATGCCAGCGATGCAATCAAGCCAATCGTGCCGTGTCCGCACATGCCGAGGTAGCCGACGTTGTTGAAGTAGATGACTCCGAATTGACAGGTCGGGTCGGCGGGTGGGACGAGATACGCGCCGACGAGGACATCTGATCCACGGGGTTCGAGCAGGACAGTGCGGCGCAGGTCGTCGTGATGCGCTTTCAGCGTGGAACATTTGTCAGCAACAGAACCAGCTCCGAGGTCGAAGGGAAGCGATGTAATTAATCGCGTGGGTTCGCCGCCGGTGTGGGAATCTAAATATGGGATTCGTTTCATGGTGTGAGGTCAAAGGTCGAAAGTCGAAGGTCTGACGTTGAACGTTAAACGTTTAACGTTTTGAAAATCTTCTCAAATTCCTGTCGGTCTTCGCTTGCCAAAGGCAGCAACGGCAAGCGCGGATTGCCAACGGGGATGCCGCGCAGCGCACAGCCGACTTTGACTTTTTGGGTGTAGCCGCCGCTTTCCATGTTGCGGAGGAGCGGGAGGAGTTTGTCCATGTGTGTGCGGGCGGTGACGAAGTCGTTGTTGAGCGCGGCTTCGAGGACGTTGTAATGTTCGAGCGGAGCGCAGGAGGCGGCACCGCCGATCCATGCGGTGGTGCCCCATAGGAAGTAGTCGAGCGCCTGATCGTCGGAGCCGCAGATCATTTGATAGCGGTCGCCGTAGCGCAGACGGAACTCGTAGACGCGGGACATGTCGCTGCTGGCTTCCTTGATGCCGATGATGTGATCGTATTTGGTGAGACCGTCCATCACTTCGTAGCTGACTTCGGTGCCCGCGCGCCAGGGGAAGTTGTAGAGCACGATGGGAATTTTGACGGCTTTGGCGACGGCTTCGTAATGCGCGAGCAGTTCGCGCTGGTTGGGACGTGAATACGGCGGGACGGCGACCATGAGTGCGTCGTAGCCCATGCCCTCGGCAATCTGCGAGTAGCGGACAACGTCGCGCGTGGCGCCAGAGTTGGTGCCTGCAATCAGCGTCACCCGCCCATTGACTTTCTCTTTGGTGAATTTGAAAATCTCCAGCCGTTCGGCTTCGGTGAAGGCGTAGACTTCGCCCGTGGTGCCGCCGGGGACGAGCCCTGCGATCTTGTTAGCGATCAGGTATTCGATCAGTTGTTCAAGGACGGGGTAGTTGATGCTTTCGTCCGCGTTGAAGGGGGTGACGATGGGGGCGTAGATTCCTTTGAGTTGCATGTTTTCTCCAGTTATCAGTATTCAGTTATCAGTGACCAGTAATCAGATGGCGAAGTTTACTTCCCCAAACGGAAGTGGGCAAGATGAAAAGGAGTTCAAAAACCGTCCACGAATAAAAACGCGAATTCACGAATGGGGGGCGGCTATTCGAGTATTCGTGACCCATTCGTGGATGGACTTCCCCCAGTGGAAGTGGGCAAGCGTTATTTCCGATTTACCCTGACCAAAATTCCTTTCAGGTTTCCTGCCTCGGTAACAGCCTTGTCAATCTGTTCGGCTTGTTGGAGCAGATCAGGGTTCTGTGTGCAAACCATAATTCCCGCATGTTGGGTTGACTTTGTATGCAGGACAATAAAATCCCAGCGATTGAGGGTCAATAAAATGCGCTCCGCTTCTGTAGCAAACGCCAGCACTTCTTCATCGGGAATACGTTGATTGGCTTTCCCAGCTTCGTGAGACGTAAGCACATCATGTCCCATCTGGCGCAAATACTGGGCAACCTTTATTGGGAAGTTTTCATTGGTATAAAAAGACGCCATTATGCCCCCTGATTCACGTTGATCGCTTTATCCATTTCTTCCATGTGAGCATCGGCATAAGCCCAGGCATTGACCAAATCTACAGCGCGCAGCGATGGGAAGTTTTCAAGAATTGCCGATTCCATCCAACCGAGGCGGCGGTAATTTTCCAAAGTCCACACAGGGATGCGAGTTCGGACAATGCAAGCCGCGCCGCCAGAAACGCCCGCTGTGTTTTCGATCCCCGCCCAGGCGTTACCCACCTCGCGCGCAAGACGTTGTAATAGTTCCGCTTTTTCAGCGCGGCTCAAACGGGAAATTTGGGGTTCGATACTTTGCATGCTCATTTTCACCTCAACTTGTCAAAGATGATTATACCTTTTTGTTGAAGGGGGCTGCGATGGGAGCGTATATTCCTTTGAGTTGCATGGGGGACTCCAGTGGGAAGGGTTGAAAGTTATAGGTTGAAAGTTTACTTCCCCCAGTGGAAGTGGGCAAGAGTCTATTTTTTTAGAGCAAATGGAAAAATACTAAACCGATGATGGTAGGAAACGTTCAGTAAATTTATGTCGCTATAGCCCTTTATCTTTCTCAAATTCCGATAAAAGTAATCTGTCAGGGAATCTTTCCCGCTTAATAGTTCTTTAGGCTGATTGGATTCAAACAAAGACATTTGACCTCCTGTATTCGGAGGTGCAATCTGGTTTTCGAGAATATATCTAATGCACCCAGCACACAAATCCGAAAGTTGAACCAACGGCTCATCTTTCGACTCTGCCAAACTGACCAGCTGAGTAGAGTCAACCAACTTTTTTCGCATTTCCTCCGATAGCCACATTTGATCTTTTACAGTATGGTCTTTGTAAATTCTTTTATTCAATATCTCCTTAAGTCTTCCAATTTTATACTGCTGACCCTCACCGCCCATATCATGATTATCTATCCAAACTTCATAGGGCTGTTGCTTAATTTGATTCTTTATAAAACAGTGGTAAAGGAATTGAAAATAAAGCATAAAAAAGAAGTTTTGCTTGTTGTCATTTTGAATTTTCAGAAAATCCCTTTCTCTTTTGTCGTATTCGTCTTTCTCCATAAACATATAGCCGAAAGATATTCTTTTTGATTGCACTTCATCGAAGAAAATATTCAAAAAATCTTCGTATCGGTTTTGGCGCTTTGCTTTCCTGGCAGATTTCCATTCTTCCTCAACCTTTTGCCATTTGATCTCAATGGGCACATGGTTCTCTACAGAGAATAGTCCTCTTTGATGTTTAAATGTATCGATTCTTTGCAACAAGGCTTCTTCATTTGACTGTTCAAGCATAATCCCATAAAACACGATATATGGAACTTGCACATTTTTATATTCACTTTGGCTTGTCCAAGTTTCATCACAGAATATTTTGAACATATTACTCACCCACTTTTCATTTTTCAAATTTCAAGATTGTTCTTCTTCGTCGAGCCAGGGTTGAATCCACGGCTCGGCACGGAGTTTTTGGTACAACTCACGGACGGCGGGTTTGTCATTGCTGGAGTGGCAGAGGAAAACGCGGAGAGGACGGTTGGTCATAAGGATGAAATATGAAGGATGAATTTAGTTCAGAAGTTTATCGTAATTAGCATGGGAACCGATCCAGAACCAGACGATCCCATCGGGCTTTTCCATGCCGAGGGCGCGATATTGCGCTCCAATGCGCACGGACCATAATTGTTTGCGGATATTTACTTTTTTGAAATGAAGCGAAGGGTGGTGAGGGTGTATTTGAAGAGTTCAAAATTCTTATCTGCCAATGCCAGTATATCTTTTGGCAGTTGTTTATAGTCCTCCCAGAAGCGCGGCAAGGTGCGATGGTTCATAAAGATTTACTCAAACCAGAGTTGTATTCCTTATCCACATCGGCGAGCAGGTTGTCCAACCGTCCTGAGTTGGCGTCATCATCAATTTGTTTGTCCCATACCTGTGCGTAATACTCTTCAAGCCATGCCATTAATTTATCCAATTCCTTCGGTGACAAGTTACTAATGGCAACTTCCATATCTTCAAGTGTCATCTGTGCCTCCATTTTTTATGCCAATAAACTTTCTTCCAAAATTTCCGATGTTGAATCATGCGCTTCCGCTTTGCAACTCGTGAATCTATTATACTCGGCGGGCAGTTTTTGCAACGCGCTCGTCCCCTTCGGCAGCAGCAAATTTGAGAAGTACCCATCAGGGTGTCATTGCTGGATCATTCCCAAATGGGCGTATATTCCGTTGAGTTGCATGGGGTTCTCCAGTTGAAAAAAGGGGAAAAGCCGCCTGCCTTCTTAATTAGAAAGAAGGCGGAGGCGGTGAGGTTATTTTTTTTTCGGCAAGTCATTTGGGTCGCGCGGCTCCAACATGCCCCAGCGGCTGGCGCCCAAATAGAGAATATCCAGCACCAGGTCTTCGTAGCGAATGCCTTCTGCTTTGGCTTGCAGGCACAGGTCGCTGTAATCGGGGGTAAGACCGGGCAGGGTATTAATTTCCATCACGCGCGGGTTGCCTTCTTCATCAAGGCGAATGTCTGTTCGGGAGACATCCAGCGTGTATAACAATTGGTGGGCGCGCAGCGCAAAATATTTTAATTTCTTTTCCAGTTCAGGTTCAATCTCTGCCGGGCAAAAATAACCTGGGGAACCGTCTGCGCCCACGTCTTTGGATTTTGCATCAAGCCCGTAGACCCAGGGGGTGACAGAACGGGAAGTGTCCAGTTCCAACACGGGGAAGCGGTGAAAGCCGTCTTTTTCGTACCAATCTGGGTGGCGCGAGTAAAGTTTTGCATCGGCACGTCCTAAAATGCCGATGGTAAATTCCCGCCCTGGTAAAAAGGTTTCCACCAGCGCAGGCTGTTGGTAGGTGTTCACAATATACAGGGCGCGTTCACGCAATTCTTTTTCGTTATTAACAATGGCGTTCATGTCCACGCCCATGCCTGTGCCTTCACGCGCAGGTTTCACAAAAAGCGGAAATTTTAATTCGGGGCGCAAGGGTTCATCGCCCGCAATAAATTCCTGAAATGGGGCAACCGGCAAACGACGGTCACGCCAAATGCGTTTAGTGAGGGTTTTATCCAGCGAGATGCCGTTGGTGAGAACACGCGACCCGGTGTAGGGAATGCCAAGCATTTCAAGCAGGGCTGGCACTTGGGCTTCACGCGCATCGCCGCCAAGCCCTTCGGCAATATTAAAACAGATGTCGGGTTTTTCTTCACGCAGGGCGTATGGCAGGTCTCGATCTGCTTGAAGAAAGACAGTCGAATGTCCATCGGTTTCAAGGGCAGCGCGCAGCGAATCGACGGTCTCAATGTGGTCAAAGTCGGCAAATGCGTCTGGCGGTACGCCTACAGGTTTTGGGTGCGTATCATCTTTAATGTTTGCAAGAATGGCTATTTTCCAATAACGCTTCATGCGGCGGCTGGACGTTTTTTCTAATTCACGGTCAAAAGGCTCAAACATTTTTGCTCCTTTATGATGAAATAACGGGCGTTAGTATAAGTACAAGCCGTCTGAATCACAAGGGGGAAGAGTGCGAGTATGGGCGAAGCGGCATACATCCGCCGTAGCAACCTCTTTGCCCAAACTGATGAAATGCGCACCGCACTGCAAATACACTACCGGTAAATTGGCAATTTTCTCCACAGGCTGTACAATAGAGCCATGCAAAAACCATTAATCACCAGCCCAAGCAACCCGCTCATTAAGCAAGCGCGCGCCCTGCGCCAAAAAAAGGCACGAAACGAAAGTGGTTTATTTCTTGTTGAGGGGATTCACCCTGTGGGCGAAGTGGTGGAGGCTGGCTGGGAGGTTGAATCTATTTTGTATGCTTCCGGTGTATTAACCAGCCCCTTTGCCCACGACTTGATCTCACGCTTTGCTTTCAAACCGCAGCCTGTCACGGCACAAGTAATGGAGTCGCTGGCTGATAAGGAAAACCCGCAAGGCATTATCGCCATTGTGCGCCAAAAGAAAATGCGGATAAAAGATGTAGAACCGTTCAAGTATGCGGTGGCACTGGTGGCGCCGCAAGACCCCGGAAATGTGGGAACCATTCTACGCTCAATGGATGCCGTTGGTGCGGCGGCGCTCTTCCTGCTGGATGGCGGCGTGGAACTGTATCACCCGACTGTGGTGCGTGCCAGCATGGGAACCTTATTTTGGAAGCCGGTGATTCAAACCAGTTTTGAGGAATTTGCAGAGTGGGCGCAGATGGGGCAGTATCAACTGATTGGCACATCCGCCAAAGCCGATGTGGAGTACCAGACGCTTGTGCCCAAAAACCCCTGGGTTTTGGTGTTGGGCAATGAGCAAAAAGGGCTCTCTGCCAGTCAGACCGCCGCCTGTGATGTGACAGTTTCGCTGCCAATGCAAGGTCGAGTAAGTTCGCTTAATTTGGCAGTGGCGGCAGGGGTATTGTTGTACCAATATAGCGGGGCGTAGGGCAGGGGAATTGAGCGCAAAGATAAAAAAGCCTTCTCGGAAAGAGGAGGCTTTTTGTTTTTACGATCAATTTTCGGCGGAGATGCGCAGGTTAGAGTTCGTCTTCTTCGTCCAACCAGCCATCATCATCGTCTTCGTCGCCGTCTTCTTCTTCCCATTCTTCAGATTCTTCTTCCTCGTCCCAATCTTCATCTTTCTTGGCGAGTCCATCGGCAACCGAATATGTGTTGCAACCGGCATCTGGGTCAAATTCTACGGCAGCCGCAGAGCAATAACCTTCATCCAGAAATACACAATCTATGTAGTGACATTTAATACGGGGCATTTTGCTTCCTCCTAAGATTGAGTTTGTTTAATTAAACGCATGACCGCAATGATAAAAATGATAGTCATTGCCGCCTGTGATGTTACACAAAAAGGGCAGAGCGCTTTAAGCAGGGCAACTTCAACATAAATAAGCCAGAATGTAAAAAGGAAACCGGTCAACGCCATGCCGAAAATCATCATGGCGCTATTTTGCGCAAAGAAGCGATTACGGTTTTCAAAAAGATGAACAGCAAGAATTGCGAGATAGCCCAACACGCCAATGAGCGCCACAGGAATTCCGTTTACTTCAGAGTAGCGGCTGGCGTTAACGGTGGAGCAATCACCAGAGCCGAGGCACATGGCATTATTGGCTGTAATTTTATAAATGGTCATGTAAATTGATACCAGTAATCCTACTATTGCGAGCGCAACAGATGCGCGGTATAGCCGTTTATCCATAGTTCCTCATAACCTAAGTTCACTTTTTGACCAACAGGCAGGCATTTTACACCCGCGAGAATAATTCGTAAAGCGCAATCGGCACAGATTGAAAGCGGCGGGATTATACCGCACTCAATATCAAACGCCTAAATTCGAATTGCCTCACGAGTCTTGGCTAACACGGGATTGGCAATTCCCCTGTTGAAATGCTTGATGGTTTCTTTCACCCGCAAATAATTTTACAAGCGGATATTCTCAAATGATCAAGTGCATATCAAATAATTTGTTTTCCCGTAATTTTGGTCATTCTTTTCTTGACGATTGTACATCTGCTGTGGTATTATCTAGGACTATTTGATGCGGGGTGGAGCAGTGGCAGCTC
>DYML01000161.1 GCA_020721605.1 Anaerolinea thermophila | reverse complement strand
CACGCATGGCGCTTATTGTACGGGCGAAACGGCGGGAGGTCAAAGGTATAATTTGCCGCATCATAATTGGTAAGTGGTAATTGAAATCTGGCTGGCAGCAATAATCAGCCGCCAATCAAAACATAAAAGAGGAGACTTACTCATGGCTGGGCTTTATTTTGAGGAATTTTCGGCGGGTCAAAAAATTAGTACCGCTGGGCGCACGGTGAGCGAAGGCGATATTTTTAACTTTGCCGGCTTAACCGGAGACTTTAATCAAATTCACACCAATGCGGCATTTGCCCGTACAACCCAGTTTGGGCAGCGCATTGCGCATGGGCTTTTGGGCTTATCCATTGCCACCGGTTTGATCATGCAGACGGGTTTTTTGGAAGGCACTGTGCTGGCGTTTCGTGAGATTAGCGAGTGGAAATTTGTGAAGCCTTTGTTTATTGGCGACACCATTTCTGCCGATTTGACCATTACCGAAACCAAAGCCCTGCCGCGTATTGGCGGCGGCGCAATCCTTGCCGCCATTGCGGTTAAAAATCAAAATGATGAAATTTGCCAGCGCGGCACGTTAAACTTGCTGGTGTTGAGCAAGCCTAAATAGTGTTTTAATGATCAAGCACGCTTTATGAAATTTGTATTTGACCATTAAAAATTTGCGAGAACCCCATGAACGCCGAAGATAACGACCGATTTCGCCGAATTTTAAGATCGGAAGAGGAAACCCAGGGTGAACTTCCCCCCGCGCCGATTGAGCCGCCCTCTTTTGGCGCCGATAAATATTATCGCCCCGCATTGGATAAAGACAATATGCCCCTGCCGCGCCGCGTGAATGAGGTGGATATGGACGGCACGCGCGTAACGCCTGCCGCCTATCAACCAACCCGCAGCCAGCCTCCACAGCCTGCGCCTTCGGTTGTGCCAGCCCCGCTCGCACCGCCCGCCCGCGTGGAACATTCAACTCAATCTCGCCCTTCCTTTTCCATTCCGCGTCCTTTTAAAAATATCGGCTGCCTTTTGCGCGGCATGATTGTGGCTGCTTTTGCGGCGGTACTCCTTGGTTTGATGGGCGGATCATATTTTGTTTACAAGTATTACCAGGTTGCCAGTGACCTGCCCGATGTGGGCGACTTGCGCAACCGCGCTTCGCAATTTGAGACCACGCGCATTTTAGACCGCAACGGGCAGACGCTGTACGAAATTTTAGACCCCACCGCCGGGCGCCGTACCTACATTCCGCTTTCCCAAATTTCGCCTAATTTGTTGGCGGCAACCATCTCCACCGAAGACCGCGAATTTTACACGCACCCAGGCTTTGACTTGTTTGCCATCCTGCGCGCTTTATGGCAAAACTATCAAAGTGGCGGCACGGTTTCGGGCGCATCCACCATTACGCAGCAATTGGCGCGCGCTTTGATTCTTTCTCCCGAAGAACGCGCCGAGCGTACCTACACCCGTAAAGCGCGTGAAATCATCCTTGCCGCCGAAATTACGCGCCGCTACTCCAAAGATGAAATCCTTGAACTGTATCTGAATGAAATTTATTATGGAAACCTTGCCTACGGGGTGGAAGCCGCCGCCGAAACTTACTTTGGAAAATCAGCCAAAGATTTAACCCTGGGCGAAGCCTCTTTTTTGGCAGGGTTGCCGCAGTCGCCTGCGGTGTATGATATTTACACCAACGCCGAAGCCACGCTCATTCGCCAGCAGCAGGTGCTGGTATTAATGTTTGAGATGAGCAGCAAGCAGGGCTGCATTAAAGTCAGCAATAGCGAAACGCCCGTCTGTGTTGACCCAGTCCTTGCCACCCAAGCCGCAGATGCCATGAAGATTTACCCCTTTCGCCCGCCTTCTTTTGATGCCAAATATCCGCACTGGGTTAATTTTGTCCGCGCTCAATTGGAAGAGCAATATGACGCGCAGACCATTTACCGCTCTGGCTTTGTGGTGTACACCACCATAGACCCAGCCATGCAAGATGCCGCCCAGCAATTAGTCACCAATCAGGTGGCGGCGATGGTGAACAACAATACCCAAAATGGGGCGCTGGTTGCCATGCGCCCGGCAACGGGTGAAATTTTGGCAATGGTCGGCTCGCCCGATTTTAATAATGATGCAATTTCGGGGCAGATCAACATGGCAACCAGCCCCACCCGCCAGCCTGGCTCCTCCATTAAGCCATTTACCTACCTCGCTGCATTTGAAAAAGGTTGGACGCCCTCCACTCTGATTTGGGACGTGCCGACTCAATTTCCCGATGGGGCAAACCCGCCCTACGAGCCGCGCAATTATGACGGAAAGTTTCACGGCGGGCTGAGTGTGCGCCTCGCCCTCTCCAATTCATTCAATATTCCCGCTGTGAAAGCGCTGGAATTTATTGGCATTTATGACGACCCCAACACCGCCGAAAAAGATGGGCTAATTGGCATGGCAGAAAGACTGGGAATTACCTCTCTTACCCGCGATGATTACGGACTCTCCCTCACCCTCGGCGGCGGCGATGTGAGTTTGCTCGACATGACTGCCTCCTACGCCGTGCTTGCCAACGGCGGGCAGCGGATGCCGCCCGTTTCCATTCTTAAAATTACCGACTTTGCCGGCAACCTCATTTATGAATACCAGCCGCAATCAGGCGGGCAGGTCATCCGCGCCGAACATGCTTATTTGATCTCTTCCATCCTTTCCGATAACGAAGCGCGTAATTTCACCTTTGGGCGAAACTCGGCGCTGCACCTCTCCTTTCCTGTGGCAGCCAAAACAGGCACTACCAACGACATCCGCGACAACTGGACAATGGGTTATACCCCCGACCTGGTGACTGGCGTATGGGTCGGCAACGCCGACTACACCCCGATGATTAATTCCTCCGGCTTAAGCGGAGCCGCGCCCATTTGGTCTCAGTTTATGGAGTTTGGCGTGCCGTATCTCACTTCCGGCGTTCCAACTGCCTTCAACCGCCCAACGGGCATAGCCGAAAAAGTGGTTTGCTCAATTTCAGGCACAGAGCCATCCAGTTCTTGCGGCAATTCATACACAGAAGTATTCGCATTCGATCAGCCGCCGCTGCCCGCCGCCCAAGACCTTGTTCGCCGCATCAAATTGGATTTGTGGACAGGGCTGGAAGCATCCGCCGCCTGCAAAGGTCCAACTGACGAAGAAGTGGTTTTGAATGTGACCGACAAATGGGCGCGCGCCTGGCTGGGAACGGAAGATGGGCGCTTCTGGCTGGAAGATCGCGGCTTGCCGCGCAAACCCTACTATGCGCCAGAACGCGAATGCCGCGCCGATGACCCGCAGCCCATTCTTGACCTGCAACTGGAAGACGGGCAAGTCATTACCGACTCACTGCTGGAGATAAAAGGCTCCGCTGCGGCTGAGGAAGGATTCAAAAAATGGGTACTCGAATATGGCGCGGGCGCCGAACCTGCCGCTTGGTCGGTTTTGGCGGAGAGCGACAAACCAATAAAAAATGACACCCTGTATGCGTGGGATTTATTCAATATGCCCGTCGGTATTGTTTCATTGCGTCTGACTTTGATTGGCGAAAAAGCCCAGGTGCAAAAGCAGGTTCGGCTTAACCTGGACTTGTATATTCCCGCACCGCCCAGCCCCTACCCAAGTGACACGCCCGAACCTACGATAACGCCCTTCCCGACCGAAATTCCAGCCACCGAAATCATCATCCCCAGCGAAACGCCCTTCCCTGATGAAGAAACCCCAACGGCGGAAATTCCAACCGAAGAGTCAACTGCCATTCCTTAAAACAAAAAGCGCAGGCAATCATTTGCCTGCGCTTTTTGTGTGTGTTGGCATTTACACAAAAGTAACTTCCGCGCCTTCGTAACTGGTGCTCAGTTCAAAAATTCGGGCAGTCAAACCGGCTTCGGCAAATGCCAGTTTCATCGCCGCGCCAACTGCGGGGTCTTCCTTTGAGGAGAAGGCAATTAGGCTGGGACCCGCTCCCGAAAGCGCCACAGCGGCGGTTCCCGCGTGCCGAGCCGCATTCATCGCTGCCTGCGCGCCGGGAATGAGTGGAATGCGGTAGGGCTGGTGCAGAGCATCGCTCATGGCTTTTCCCAGCAAATCCAGGTCGCCGGTTCTTAGGGCTTCAGTCACCAGGATGGCGCGGCTGATATTGTAAATGGCATCTTTGCGCTCCACTTGTTTGGGCAGGATGGCGCGCGCCTGTTTGGTTGGAAAGTCAAAATCGGGCAGAACAATGGTCACATGGATCGGCGAGCGGTTGGCGCGGGCGGGCAGTTTGAGTGAGATCACCCGATCTTCATAGACAATGGAAGCCACCAAGCCGCCGAGCATGGCGGGCGCTACATTATCGGGGTGACCTTCTGTTTCGATTGCCAGTTTTAGCACTTCCTCATCTGTCAGCAGATTGCCCAGCAGGGCGTTTGCGCCCAACATGCCGGTTAGCAATGCAGTGGAACTTGATCCCAGCCCAGACCCAAGCGGCACGCGGTTTAAGCAGTGAATGCGCAGCCCAGGGCAGGGTTTTTCTGCCTGCTTGTAAATTTGCAGCGCGGCAGAGGCAACGGCGTTATTTTCATCAATCGGCAAAATTCCTTTGCCTTCGCCTTCAACCTCAACGACAATCTTTCCGTCATTTGTAGTGGAAAACTCTGTTTCGTTCCACAAATTTAATGCCAACCCCAGCGCATCAAACCCAGGACCTAAATTGGCGGTGGTTGCCGGGACTTTTACCAAAACTTTCATGTCGTTCTCCAAGTAAAAAAAATTTTGTCAAGTTTAGCATAAAAATTTTAATGGGCAGAATATCTTACAGCCTCCTAAAACTTTGCTTTACGGGGCAGCCATGGTTTCCATTAATGTGATGAAGGCGCTGAATAGGCTTTCATTCCGCTGGGCGTTTTTCTTTGCTGTCGGCTCTGCCATAACGAATAATCTGCCCCAGCTGGCGTTGCCCTCGTTTTCGATACAGGTTTGCAGGGTGAGGGGGTAGCCGCCGCGATAGACGGCGTTGAACACTTCTTCGGCGGTGTGTGTGCTTTGTGTTTCAAGGTTGATAAATTTGCTGTGCGGATTGAGCGGCTCCAACGCCTGATATTGTTGAATGTCTTGCACGACAAAGTCTTTGGTGTTCCCATCCCCGTACACCAGCACAATGATATTTCCCTGCCCTATGTGCGAGAATAATGCGCCCGCATGGGTATTGTGCGCCAGTAGACCAATCGTCCCCGCCTTTGCTGCTGTGCCGAATTGTGTTGCTGCCAATTCATCGGTGGAAACATAATTGGGGTGTCCCTCTGGCTGCTGCACCACGTTAAGCGCCATCGTATCGGTCACATACACTCCGCGTACTGTGCTGGCGTTTCCATTCACAACGGTCTGTATGAAATTCTCCAGGCTTGGAATGGTTTGTGAAATATCTTTTGCATAGACCTGTGCGGCGATCGCAAATATGCTGATGGATACTAAAGCAAAGGCGCTTGCAAATATTCCATTTTTTATAATCAGTGTTGTTTTGGGAGGGCTGGCGCTCATAGAAAATCCTCTTTTAGAGCATCCAGATTTTGCGTGCTTGTGAGACGCGGCAAACTTTGGTTACTCGTGTTCGGCAGCCTGGCGGTCATGGCTGGAGTGAAACCAGATTTAGACCCATGGCTTTGCGTCCCTGTCTTTTGGCAGGTTTGCGATTTATCGTTACGATTTTGATAAGGTGCAAACAAAAAACCGTTTTGCTTTTTGTAGTGTAGCCGAGACTTTGCGCCTTGTGCTTTTCAATTCCGAAATGTCACCTTTTATTCCTGTAAGGCATGTTTTTTTCGTTTTCTTTAAAATTTAAAAAAGACACGGGTGAACGTCTGACTTTTTGCATTCACCCGTGCTTTTGCTAAATTGCCGCCGATTCCTGATACTCGCCAAAGACCTTCTTCATCACGCCGACAATCTCCCCCAGCGTGGCGTAGGCGTGGACAGATTCCATGATGTAGGGCATGGTGTTTTCTGTCCCCTCGCACGCAATGCGGAGCCTATCCAGCGTTTGCCCGACCCGTCCGTTGTCGCGTGTCTTGCGGATTTGGTTCAGGCGGCTGATCTGTCGCTCGTAGCCGTCGGGATCCATTTTGAGGATGGGGACGTTGAGCGGCTTGTTTTCGGCGTAGGCATTGACCCCCACAATTTTTCGCCTGCCCAAATCAATCTCACGCTGATAGCGGTAGGCGGCGTCGGCAATCTCGCTTTGGAAGAATCCTTTTTCGATGGCGGGGATGACTCCGCCCAAACCTTCAATCTTGCGGAAATAATCATACGCCTGTTGTTCGATGTGATTCGTCTGCGCCTCGACGAAGAAACTGCCGCCCAGCGGGTCTACTGTGTTGGTCACCCCCGATTCCTCGGCGATGATTTGTTGGGTGCGCAGGGCAATTGTCACCGCCTGTTCGGACGGCAGGGCAAGCGCCTCGTCCATCGAATTGGTGTGCAGGCTTTGAGTCCCGCCCAGCACAGCGGACAGCGCTTGCAGCGCCACGCGCACGACGTTATTTTCGGGTTGTTGCGCCGTCAGGCTCGCGCCAGCCGTCTGCGTGTGGAATCGCAGCAGCCACGAGCGCGGGTCTTTCGCCTTGAAAGTCTCGCGCATCTCCCGCGCCCAAATGCGCCGCGCGGCGCGGTACTTGGCAATCTCCTCGAAGAAGTCGTTGTGCGCGTTGAAGAAGAACGACAGGCGCGGCGCAAAACTATCCACGTCCATGCCGCGCGCCATCCCCCAGCGGACGTATTCCATGCCGTCTGCCAGCGTGAAGGCAAGTTCCTGCGCGGCGGTCGAACCCGCCTCGCGGATGTGGTAGCCGCTGATCGAAATCGTGTTCCACTGCGGAACTTTCTGCGCGCCGAATTCCATCGTATCCACCACCAGCCGCATCGAAGGTTTTGGCGGGAAGATAAATTCCTTTTGCGCGATAAATTCCTTGAGGATGTCGTTCTGCGTTGTGCCGCGCAACTGGTCTGGTCGCACACCCTGATTCTCGGCGGCGGCGATGTACATCGCCCAGATAATCGAAGCGGGCGAGTTGATGGTCATGCTGGTCGAGACTTTGTCCAGTTGGATTCCTTCGAGCAAAATCTCCATGTCTTTCAGCGAAGAGATTGCCACGCCGCACTTGCCAAACTCGCCCAACGCTTCGGGCGCATCGGCGTCGTAGCCCATCAAAGTCGGCAGGTCGAAGGCAACGCTCAACCCTGTCTGACCCTGCTCCAGCAAATACTTGAAGCGGCGGTTGGTCTCCTCGGCGGAGCCAAAGCCCGCAAACATGCGCATTGTCCACAACTTGCCGCGATGAAGTGTTGGATGGACTCCGCGTGTGAAGGGGTATTCGCCCGGCAGCCCCAAATCGGCGGCGTAGTCCAAATTTTCCACATCGAGCGGGGAATACAACCTGTGGATGGGTTCGGACGAAGTGGTGACAAATTGCGCATTGCGTTCAGGCATTTGCTCCAGTGTTTTCTTCAGTGTCTCCCGTTCCCACATTTCCAACGAACCTTGCAATTCATCCAGTTTTTTTCTGTCGAACATGGTTCATCTCCTTTGGCTTGCGCAAATTATACATGGGCGCGGTCTGGTATACTACGAAAAAGTGAGAAGTGAAAAGTGCGAAGTAAAAAGTAAAAAGTGAGAAGTGAAAATATGCCCCGTTTTGAAATTGATGTAGACCCCTGTGACCACCTGACCGCTGACGCCATTGGCGAACCAGGTCAGCGCGTTTTTTACCTGCAAGCCTATCAGGAACAGCGCACCATTACCGTGCTGATCGAAAAGGCGCAATTGCAATCGCTTGCCATCGGCATCGAACAATTCCTCTCGCAGATTCGTCAGCAGAACCCCAGCCTCGAAGAGGCGGGCGGTGAATTTGTTGAAGCGCGAATGCGCATCCACCCGCCTGTTGATCCACTCTTCCGCGCGGGTGAAATTGGCTTGGGCTACGACAAGGAACGCGACCGCGTGGTCATCTTCGCCAAGGAATTAATCACCGAAGAGGGTGACCCCGAAGCCGCCGCGCAAATTCGCTTTTGGGGAACCCGCGACCAATTGCGCAAACTTGCCCGCTGGGGCGCGGATGTCGTCAATCGCGGACGTCCTCTCTGCCCGCAGTGTGGTCAGCCGATGGAACCCGAAGGGCATTTTTGTCCGAAGAAGAACGGGCACCTGCA
>DYML01000160.1 GCA_020721605.1 Anaerolinea thermophila | reverse complement strand
GAGAGTGGTCAGCCACCAGCCGAAGAAATTTTGCAGGGGAATGCCAAAGTAAGCGCCGTTCACATCCCAGACCCAGTTTCCGCCTTTCACCATCATTGGGTCCATCACCACATCCCAGGCGGTCATAAGGATCGCGCCAGCGGCTGCCACCAGCAATGTGCGCGAGCGCGCCTGTGCCGGAATCAGCCAATCTGCAACCACCAGCGAGGGATACATCATCATAAACCAAGCCACAGGGATGATGAGCGGAACCAATCCGAGGAAGAGGTAGCCCAGTTTGGTGGTGTAATGATAGGGACCGTAGACCAGCCCCGTTAGCACGCCAATGCTTTCAAAGGTCAGGCTGACCACAAAGGCGCTTGCCAACAGCCAAAGGGTATTTTTCCAATTTAGGCGCTCGCTGGCATGGAACAGGGCAATTGAAAAGCCAAGCAGCGTTACGATTGGCGTGAGCATGGCGGGCGTGGATTGCAGAACCCCAATGGAATATTGCAGGTAGGCGGTGATCACAGCGTAAACGACAAGCAGCGCGGGAATTAGGCGGCGGGGGGACATGACGGTTTCTCCTTGCTGGGTTATTTTTTTCTTTTATGAAATACGACAGGCAATATGGCAATGGTAACTAAAACAAAGCCCATGACTATAATTCCATCGGTGGAACCCACTTCAGACAGGTCTACCCCGTTTGGGGTTGGGGTGCTGATCTGCTGGCGCAGCGCCGCTCCTTCCAAGTGACGCGCTGAAGCCGCGGGCGAATTAAAATTTTCGGAGGCAAATATAAAAACCAGGGTGATAAAAATCAGCGTGATCGCAAAAATATAAGAAGTTTTCATGTCAATCTCCGCTGTATTTTATCATGGCGCAGATGGGCGTTCAGAGGTTTTATTTTTGCCCGTCTTAATATAGATTTTGCAGATTTTACAAGTTATTGCTGATAATTACTCCCTTATTTGTACATTTTTGGACTTTCGATGTATAATGCGGCAGATGATTTGCTGGCGGGGCTCAGCATTTTTTAAGTTAATTCAGCCTGCGCCGCCTCTGCCTGGCGGCGTTACGCTTAACTTTATTTCAGGAGCATCCATGATCAAAAGACTCTTTGACTGGCTGAGACAGCCACTCGGTCTGATTGCGGTGGGAATTACATTGCTGGCGGTCTTTAGTGTTGCCGCGTATGGCATTTCTCTCACCCAGCAGGCTCCAGAACAACCCGTTCAATTTCCACATCAAACCCATGTTGCCTTTGGTATTCAATGTTTGTATTGCCATCCTGGCGCGGCAAAGGGACCTTCGGCTGGCATTCCAGCCCAAGCCAAATGCTGGGCGTGTCACAACCAGATTGCCAAGACAGAAACCAGCCTGTTGCTGGCTCCGTTGAAACAGGCAGTCATCAGCGGAAAACCGCTGGAATGGGTTCCTGTGGCGCAAGTCCCAGACTTCGTCCAGTTCAATCACCGCGCCCACATTGCGGCGGGACAAAACTGCGAGAACTGTCACGGCGACATGTCGAAGCAAAACGTTGCCGAAAATCCGCAGGTCTTCAACATGGGTTTTTGTTTGGATTGTCATAAGCAAGTCGCGGGCGATGACCATGAAAAACTGGTCAAACTGGTGGACTGCGGCACGTGTCATTATTAACCGGGTGAGAGGAAATCAACATGACTGATAATTTTTCCCGGCGTGATTTTCTGAAACTGGCTGGTGTGGGCGCGGCAACTTCTGCCATCCTCACAGGGTGCGGGCCCGCTTCGCGGTACGTCAAACGCGAGCCGTACATGGAAATGCCCGAATACACCTACAACGGTCTCAGCACCTATTACGCCACCACATGCCGCGAGTGCGCGGCTGGCTGCGGACTCGTCGTCCGCACCTCGCAGGGACGTGCCATCAAAACCGAAGGCAACGCGAACCATCCGCTCAACCTCGGCAAGACCTGCGCCCGCGGACAGGCAACCCTGCACGGGTTGTACAATCCTGACCGCGTGACTGACCCGATTCAACGCAAACGCGGAAACGCTTCCGCGACGGCTGTGGATTGGGACTCCGCGACCCAGACCGTTGCCGATGCCTTGAAAAATAACAAGCCGAGCGAGATTGCCTTCCTACTCGGAACAACCTCGGATCATCTCTTCGACCTCGTAGCTGATCTGTCAGCCCAAACAGGAATCAACCCGCCAGTTCGCTTTGGCGCATTGAGCATGTTTGAATCGCGCGCCACGCTTGCCAAAGCCGCTGAGAATCTCTTCGGTGAATCGGGTATGCCTTTCTTTGACTTGGGTGGGGCGCAAGCCGTCTTCTCCTTCGGCGCAAACTTCCTTGAGACGTGGCTCTCGCCCGTTTCATACACTCGCGGATTTGCAGGTCTGCGCGAGGCGTTGACCAAGAAACGCGGAACTCTCGTCCAATTTGAATCACGCATGTCTTCGACGGCGGGCAAGGCGGATGAATGGATTCCGCTCGTGCCTGGCACCGAAGCGTTGGTTGCGCTTGCCATCGGCAGGCTGGCTCTCGAACTTCGCGGCGGTCCATTGCCCCGCGCCTTCTCAGATATTGACCCGAAATCTGCCGCTTCAAAATCAGGTATCAAACTTGAAACTCTCGAACGCTACGCAGAAATGTTTGCCAACTCGGCAGGCGTTCTGGCAATTCCTGGCGGCGCGGCGCTCGGTCAAACCAATGGGCTGGCAGTTGCCGAAGCCGTGCTGACCTTGAACGCCGTTGCCGATAATTTTGGCAAGCCTGGCGGCGTATTCTTCTCGCCCCTCGCGCCGAATCAGGCAATGTACCAGCGCTCTGCTTCGGTCAAGGAAATGCAGGACTTCACCAAAAAACTGGCGGACGGAAAAATCAAAGTCTTGTTCGTGCATGGCGTCAATCCCGTGTTTGAACTGCCCGCCGCACTCGAATTCAAAAAGGCGCTCGAAGGCGTGGAGCAGGTCATCTCGTTCTCCACCTTCCCCGACGAGACGGCTTTGGAATCTGATTACGTTTTCCCTGACCATCATTCGCTTGAGTCATGGGGCTATCAGCGTGTAGCCACTGGGTCAAATCAGTCCGCGCTTTCGGGGTCACAGCCTGTCGTGTCGCCGTTCTACAACACTCGCGCCACAGCCGACGTGCTGATCGCCGCCGCTCAACTGGCGGGTGGGAAATTCGCCGCCGCGCTGCCCTTCAAAGATGAAGTTGAATTCCTGCAAAGCAAGATCGCCCCGTTGATGAGTCAGTCGGGCGGATTTTTCTCCGCCGCAGACCTGCCAACTTTTATGGCGTACTTCCAGCAATATGGCGGCTGGTGGCAGACGGCTGACTCGCGCACAGTCCCGAACACTGCGGACATCTTCAACCGCAGCCTGAAAGCCCCCGAAGCGGAGTTTGCGGGCGAAGGTGAATTTTTCTTCATGCCGTTTGTCTCGCCGACCCTTGCCGAAGCAGGCGCGAACAAGCCCTGGCTGCAAGAGTTGCCCGACCCGACCACCACCGTGATGTGGAATACCTGGGTCGAGATTAATCCCGAAACCGCGCACGAACTCGGACTCGAAGATGACGACGTGGTGAAAATCATCAGCGAGGCTGGGGAGTTGGAACTGCCCGTTTATCGCTATCCAGCCATCCGCCCCGACACGATCGCGATTCCCTTTGGGCAAGGTCACACCGCCTACGGTCGCTACGCCGAAGGTCGCGGAGCCAATCCCACAGATTTGCTCGGCGGACACTTCAATGAAGCAGGCGATCTTGCCTTCGCGGGCATGAAAGTTAAAATCGAAAAGACTGGCAGAAAACAACCGCTTTCACGCCTTGAAAGTTTGATGGGTGTTTATGGCGTAGGTCTTGGCGAGGAGCATTAATCATGATTCGACCAGAAGAAATTAAAATGAGCGCGGAAGAAACTGGCAAGTGGGGCATGGTCATGGACCAGGACATTTGCACGGGCTGTCAGGCTTGCGTTGTCGCGTGCGCGATGGAAAATAATATTACCTTCGTCGGCGAAGAGGATTCAGGTTACGGGCGTTCCATGCACTGGATTCGCATTGAGCGGTTTTGGGAGGGCGAGTATCCCGAAGTGAAGATGACTCCCAACCAGCCGATGCTCTGCCAGCAATGCGGAAGCGCCACCTGTGAACCCGTCTGCCCCGCGTTTGCGACGGTTCACTCTCAAGCCGAGCAATTGAATTTGCAGGTTTACAATCGTTGTGTCGGCACACGGTATTGCGCGAACAACTGCCCGTACCAGGTGCGTTCCTTCAACTGGCGCGACTATGAACGACCAGAGCCGTTATCGAATCAATTCAATCCCGATGTGACCGTCCGCCGCCGTGGTGTGATGGAAAAATGCACATTCTGTATTCAGCGCATTCACAAGGCGCAGGACAAGGCGAAGTCTGAAGGACGCGAAGTTGTGGATGGTGAATTCACCACCGCTTGCGCTCAGGCTTGCCCCGCCAGCGCTATCACCTTTGGGCGGGTGGATGATCCCGAATCGCTCGTCTCGCAACTGGCGAAGAAACGCGGTCATGGCATCAAACATCTTGAAGAACTTGGCACGCTGCCCAACGTGACCTACTTCAAGGGAGGCTAATCATGGCTGAAAATACCAATATTGTGCATACCCATCACAACACCGAAGCGCATTTTCGGGAAAAGCATTTAATGCTTGATCCGCTGCCACGCGGACAAATGAACGACATGGTGATGGAATCCATGCACACGACCTCGTGGAAGTTTTGGGTGGTGTTCGCCATTTTGAGCGTGATCGTGGCGTATAGTTTGTTCTACTCGTGGGGCGTGATGATCGCCGAAGGTCTGGGCGTGGCGGGCGTCAACCGTCCGAGTTATTGGGGAATCTTCCTCGTTAATACGGTCTTCTGGATCGGTATCAGCCACGCGGGGACGTTCATCTCTGCCATCTTGCGCGTCTTCAAAGCGGAGTTTCGCCGCCCGTTCACCCGCGCCGCCGAGTTGATGACCACCTTCGGGCTGGTGCAGGCTGGCTTTAGCGTCTTCATGCACATGGGTCGCGTCTGGCTGGCGTATTGGCTGATGCCCTACGCAAATCAACGCATGTTGTGGCCCAACCTGCATTCCCCGCTGACCTGGGACTTGCTGGCGATCACGACCTATTTGCTTTCATCCACCATGTACCTCTTCCTGCCGCTCATCCCCGACCTGGCAATGGCGCGTGACCGCTCGACGGGTTGGCGCAAGACTTTCTACAAGACGCTGGCGCTTGGCTTTCGCGGCACAGAAGGGGAGTGGGCGCATTTGCGAAACGCGATGAATATCTTTGCCTTTGCGATTATCCCCGTCATGTTCTCGGTGCATACCATCGTTTCATGGGATTTCGCCGCTGCCACCCGCCCAGGCTGGAATTCGTCCATCTTTGGTCCGTACTTCGTCATCGGCGCGCTGCACTCAGGCATGGGCGCGGTCATCATGGTGTTGGCAGTCGTCCGCGCCACGATGAAGAACATGAAGTATTTTATCCGCCCCGAACATTTCGACGCGATTGGCAAACTCATGCTCATCATCTCGATGGCGTGGGCGTATTTCTTCTTCAACGATTACATGGTGCAATGGTACGGCGGCGACAAGTGGACTCATCAACTGCTGCACTTCCACGAAGCAGGCCCGATGGGCTGGATGTGGTTTGCCATGCTGTTTTTCAATATCGCTGTTCCCTGGGCGGTGCTGTGGAATCAAAAATGGCGCTCGACCCCCTGGATCGTTTTCATCGTCGGTTTCTTTATTAATATCGGCATGTGGTTTGAACGCTACATTATCGTTCCCATCTCGCTCAGCATTAACCGTATGCCTTTCACTTGGCGGCTGTATGAACCTGGCATTGAAATTCCGCTGGGTATTGGCACGCTGGCGTTCTTCATCTTGCTTTATATGGGCGCTTCAAAACTTGTTCCGCTCATTCCCGTTTGGGAAGTGGAGGAAGGTCAGATGGCGCACGAATTTAAGAAATTTGGACGCGAGACCGTCGTTTCGGTCAGCGAATTGGAATAGGAGATTCTCATGGCTGACAATATCTCCCTGCTGGCGGTTTTTCCTGACCTCGGACCTGCGGCGGACGCGATTGAAAAACTCCGCACCTTGGGCATTTCTGATGATCAGATGAACGTCATCTCCGGCATTCCTGCCACCGAAGCCATGCTGGGTCGTCCGAGCCAGTGGACGAATGTTCCACGACTGGCGGCTGGCGGCGCGGTGCTGGGATTTCTCGGCGGCGCGTTTTTGGTGTTTGTTTCACCCTTTTTGTATCCTGTTCCGATTCAGGTTGGGTCGCAAGCCTTTGTCCCTGGTCCGCCGACGGTGGTAGTTCTGTTTGAATTAACCATGCTCGGCATGTTGCTCTCAACCTTCCTCGGCGTTTTTCTCGATAGCTATTTCCCCAACTACCGCCCGATGGAATATGTGAAGGAAATCAGCGACGGAAAGATTGCCGTCTTCTTCATTTGCCCCGGCGAGAATTGCGACAAGTTCACCAAAGCCATGACCGCCCTCGGCGCGGAAAAGGTCGAGGCGGCGGAGGTCTATCACCTATGAGATTGTTCAAGCAACTGATTGGCGTTTTTGCCGTCCTCCTTTTACTCATCGGCGGGCTGGCGATTTTCGCTTTTGATGTGGTCAAAATTGACTGGATCGTTTTTATGGAAATCCAGGACTCTTTCGGCACGCAGGAAAAGCCGCGCGCGGTGCCTGCCCAGTCTGTTCCCGTGGAAGGCGTGGCATACCTGCCGGGCGTTGAACCTACTAATCCTGTTCCAGCCGATGATGTTTCCATTTCACGCGGCGATCAATTGTTCAGCATCAACTGTTCGCAATGTCACGGAATCGACGGGACGGGGACTGGCACGGTTGCCGCTTTTTTGGTCAAGAAGAAACCCGCCGACCTGACGGGCGAAGCCGCCCAAGTCTTGAGCGATGGACAAATTTTTATGACCATCACTGACGGCGTTTTCAACGCGGAAAACTCGCTCTTCCCCGATGTGGAGTTCTCCGGTCAATGCCCGCCGTTGAACGAGAACCTGTCCGTCCGTGAACGCTGGGACGTGGTGAACTACGTCCGCACGCTTGGGGCGGCGCAACCGTAAATACCGTAATGTCACACCTGCACTTGCGTGCTGCTGTAAGTGTTGCGAGGGCGCTCGTGTTCTTCGCCCGAAGCAATCTTCTGTTACGATGGTGAGATTGCTTCGCCGCCCAAAACCAAGAGCGGCGGCTCGCAATGACATGAGTGAAATAAGGAAGGCTATTCATGAAAGATGATGTACGCAAATATATTTACGGCGCAATCATTGCGTTTTTGGCGGTTGTTTTATCCTGGATCGGTATTGTCTACGTTTCATCCTGCGGCGTGACGCTCACCTGCAACCGCGCGGCATTCAAAGTAGATCGCACACCCATTCCCACCTTAATCCCTGCCACGCTTCCTGCTTCCGGGGTTTCCTTGCCATCTGCTGCCTCGTCTGCCAACCCCGATACTTGCCGTGTGCCAATTGTGAACTTTGTTGGCGCCTGGGCTGTGTCTGAAGCAGACGAAGCCGACCCTTTCTACTTTGTGGATGAGGACGGCAAAAACTGCGAAGCGGTATTCTCCGATGTGCAGGTTCTTTTTAACCAGCCAAATCTGCGCGGCGCAAATTCTCTTGCCTGTGTCTCCTGCCATTCGGGCGATCTGACCGTTGCGCCTGCCCAATTGGATTTGAGCAGTTACGCGGGCATCATGGCTGGTTCGCGCCGCGAAGGCAATAAACCCAAAGGCGCCGATCTTCTCGGCGATGGCGATTGGAAAGCCTCGCTGCTGTACGACTTCCTCATCAATGAAAAGACGAATATTCCCGGACACGAGCAGGCGCTGATGGCAGATTCCCTTCTTTCTGTCGGCAAGCCCTTTGCAGGGGTTTTGCCCACGCCTTTGCCGTAGGTTTATTTTCAAACAAAAAGACCTGTTCGTGAGAGCAGGTCTTTTTTTATTGACTGAAAATCACTGCAACGCGCCAACCGTGTGTAAGCAAAGGTTGTCAGCGTGGATTGCAAAATCTCCTGATTTTGCTCGAAAGTCGAGAGACTTTCGACTCCGTTCCTGATATGTTTTGCATGGACACCGCCAATCGTGACTGTTCCAAATTTGGTAAAGAACGCGTAAGAGGCAATAAGCGAGGCAGT
>DYML01000159.1:6398-8180 GCA_020721605.1 Anaerolinea thermophila | reverse complement strand
GTCACTTTCAATGTCCACTTCTGCCAGTCGGTGTGGATATGTGGTTTGCAGGGCGGTTAATTCAGTTTTAACTTCTGCACATAAATGACAACCTTGACGGGTGTAGAGAGTTACGTTGAGCATAACAATTCCTTAAATAGACTTCGGAAGTCTTAAGACTTCCGAAGTCTATTTTGAATTAAATTCCAAAGTCGAAGAAGAAGAATTGCCCCTGTTGGGCGATCAACTCAAATGCGCCGGTAAAGAGCAGAACGCCAATGGCAACCAAAATTACGCCCATTGCAATTTCCACATAGCGCATGGTTTTTCCGTATTTTCTTAAAATGGTTGTAACCCAGCCAATGCCCAGCGCCGCCACCAAAAACGGAATTCCCAGCCCGATGGAGTAGGCGGTCAGCAGCATTGCACCAAGAGAGATGGAGCCGCCATTAATTGCCAGTGTGAGAATTGCCCCCAACACAGGACCAACACAAGGAGACCAGCCCGCCGAGAAAAATACACCCATCAGAGCGGAAGAGAGGTAGCCCCATTTGGGGTCGGGCGCCTGTTGAACGCGGGTGTCGTACGCCAAAAAGGGGATGTGAAAGACGCCGATCATGTGCAAACCAAACACAACGACCACAATGCCGCCGACCTTGCTCAACCAATAACGCAGGTCATACAGCAAGCCGCCAGCAAAAGAGGCTGCCACGCCCAGTAAAACAAAGACCACGCTAAAGCCCAGTACAAAGGCAAGCCCGTGCGTAAATGTAACCCAGCGGTTTGATTGGTCTGTGCCTTCTCCCGCCGCCAGCCCGCTAAGATAGCCAACATAGGCGGGGACTAAGGAAAAGACGCACGGCGAAAGGAAAGAAGCCAACCCCGCCAAAAAAGCAAGCCCAATTGATATTTGTGAAGAACCCATGAAATTAACACCTCGAAAAATTTTATAAAATAAAAACGCACGCTGCCGAAACCCGTGCCTGCCGCTTATACCTTTAACTCGGTAACGCTGACGGTTGTGCCGTGTTCGGGCCAGGTCATTCGGGCTTCACTTTGCGCCAGTGAAATATAGGGCGTCGTCCAGCGGAAGATCCATTTGGCATCTTCGGGCTTGACGTTAATGCAGCCGTGCGAGCGCCGTTCACCAAAGTCGTTATGCCAGAATGCGCCGTGAATGGCAATGCCGTCACCATGAATCACCGTAGACCAGGGAACGGCGGGGGTGGAATAGCCAGAAGCCGACCCGCCGCCGCTCATATTTAACGAGATGATTTTCCAGTGCGTGTTTAAATCTCCTACCGGGGTAGAGTAACTCTCGGTGGGGGTGCCATAAGCATCGAATATTGCGCCGCTGGAAATACGGCAGAAGAATACCTCGTTGATGCCTTCAAAGCAGGAAAGCCTTTGATAAGTAAGGCTTGCAACAATTTTCTTTTCCGCTGGGTCTATCTCTGGGCTAATGGGGGCAACATCCTGTTCTGTTAAAACTTTTAAGCCTGCGCCGTCCAACCAAAAAATATCACCCGGACCGTAGCCGCGCCCGGGCGCTTCATTCCAACGATATTCCACAAACCCGTTGTTCTGGCGCACCTGGTCAATCCAAATCACTTGCCCGTAGTAAACGCGCGGCGGGAAATTATATGAGTTCAAACTTTGCAGCCAGGAGGAGACGACAGGTCCTTCGAGGGTTAAGTCTATGTACGGTACGGTGACTTCTGCCCAAAACCCCGCCTGACCGACGGGCATTTCTGCGATGGGTGTGTTGGGTATGTTGCGGGTGGGCTGCACGCGCGAAGACCA
>DYML01000159.1:3173-6298 GCA_020721605.1 Anaerolinea thermophila | reverse complement strand
CTCCTGCGCGGTCAAAGGATACCTGCAAACAAAAAGAGCGTCAACGGCATAATGAGAATGGGTTAATCCTGAAGATAGGTTTCCAAAGTACGCAGGCATTTTGCGCTCAGTTTATGCCCCACTTCATCTTCGCAATAGGTAATTTGTGCGCCAAGTTCTTCGAGCAGAGCCATCGAAGCGCGGGCGCGGTTGAGGGGGACGATTGTGTCTTGTGTGCCATGCGCCACGAAGATGTTTTTGCCTGCCAGCGGTTTTTGCGAAATAAAATCCTGCAATCCATCGGGGACAAAGCCTGCCAGCGCCGCCATTTTACGAACTCTGGTTGGGTAAAGAATGCCGATTAAGTTGGTCATGGCGGCTCCCTGACTAAAGCCCAGCAGGTCAAATTGGGATGCATCCACTTTGGCGGCGGCGGCGTATTCGTCAATTAGGTGAATCAACCCGTCAGCGGCGGGCAAAAGCGCCTCCCGCGTGGGAAAGCCAAAGGTGTTGGAATCAAACCGACGCCAGGAGAATCCGCTTGGGTTGGCGGTGTGCGGGGCGCGTGGGGCAATCTTCCAATAATGAGGGGAAAGTCCGCGCGTAAAAATCCACATGGAGTTTTCATCGCCTGTCCAGCCGTGCAAGAGAACCAGCAAGCGCGGGTTGGGAGATTGCGTTGGGCGCACGCGAAGCGTCCAATCGCCGAAGGAAATCAGTTGGGTATTTTCAGTCGCGGTTGGCACGTTTCACGATCCAATCGGATAAATTAAGAAGAAGCAAAATTATGCCAATGGGCACAAATGCGCCGAGCATACACAGCAAGCCCATCACTGCCGCGCCAAAACCGTAGATCAGCCAGATTAAGCCATCACCGACAATGAAAAGCAAAGCAAGCGCGCCGACCACAAGGCGCAGGTTGGTGTCTTTCATATAGTTACGAACATCACGGCTCATGCCCTGCCTCCAAATATTGTTTTGCTAATGCGGTTGCTCCACGAGGTGGCTTTCTTTAATTCGGGCAAAACTTTCTCGACGGCAATTTCGCCAAGCATTGCCACGTCTTTCACGACAACTTTGTCGAGCAAGTCCAGGTGATGCACATTCGGGCGGACAATCACATCTGGCGCGTCCACTTGCAGGCGATAGTGCGCCACGGCGCGGCTGTTCAAATCCACCGCGCGCATGAAGATGTCGAAAGCCTGCGCCACATGCAGGCTGTGAATTCGGTCTGTGATCTGCTTTGGGAAAATGGATGGAACGGGGATGGTGTAAGTGCGGACGGGAATATCCAGCGGGTCGTTCAAAACGACAGCCACAATCGGCAGGTCGGGCGAGAGCATCCGCGCCACGCTCACCGGCACGGGGTTGAGAACGCCGCCGTCCATTAATTCCCATTCATCCATTTGTAGCGGCGGGAAGATGCCCGGCAGCGCAATCGTGGCAAGCACGCCATGGCTCAAGCGCCCTTCAGAGATGACAACCTCTCTGCCGGTCTTTGCATCTACGGCGGTCACAGCACATGGAATTTTTAGATCATGAAAGGTCTTTTCGCCAAGCACAGAATCCAATAATTTGCGTACGCCAACAAACCCCAGCAAGGAAGGTCCGTCATTTGAATCGCGTGTGTATAAATTGCCCTGATCGGTCGAGGTGAAGATTTCTTCAATTTCATCGGGCGTGAGTCCGAGTGCATAAAAAATAGCAACCAGCCCGCCAAAACTGGTGCCAGCAACCGAACAAATTTTATAGCCTTCTTTTTCGAGGCGGCGAATCACGCCAATGTGAGCATTGCCCTTGGCTCCACCGCCGCCTAATGCCAGTGTAATATTCATAGTTTTTTACTTTTTGTTTGATGATTAATGATTGAGGGTTGGACAGCATGGAAAGCAGGTATTATACCTTTGCCCAAAATGTGTTTTAGGCTTGTGTACATGAAAAACATGTCAGGAACGGAGTCGAAACGCTTTGCCTCCCGACTTTTGAGCAAAATCAAGAGATTTTGCAATCCACGCGGACGACCTTTTCTTGCACACTCAGGCTTGCAAAAATATAATCAATTACAGACCTTTAGTTTGGGTCGCGAATCAGCCAGACGGCGATGCCGCCACCGAGAAATGCGGCGATGATTAAAATGCCAACCAGCAATTTGGAAGAAGAGTTGGCGGCGGGCAATGATTCAACGGGAACAGGGGCGGCGGTTGATTCTGCAACAGGCGCAGTGGAAGAAAGGAGCAGAAAAGCAGTCGGCGTGAAGGGGGCAAGCGGGGGGGTGGCGGTCTCAACTGGCAGCGGCGTTGGCGAAGATGGCACGGGCTGGGTGGCGCCGCGCTGAACCAAAAGTTCCTGCCCCTGCCAAACAAGCAAATCATCGCCCAAGCCGTTTAACGCCTGAATTTCTTTAATGGTCGTGCCATATTCAATTGCCACATTCCACAGTGTTTGCCCATATTGCAAAACGTGATACACATTCCCATCGGGGCGGGCAGTGCTAACCCGCATTGGCACAATATACTGGCTAATGGAATTGGAGGCGGAATTGGGGGAGGTGGTGAGCGCGGCGGCAGGCTGCGCTTCTCCCGACCCCGTTGCAGCGGCGCAGTCGAGCGCGTAATAATATCCACCTGCCCCCTGCGAAATGCCCGCGCCAATGTGGGTGTAACTGGCTGAAATCATGGTAGCCATGTGCGTGGAGTCTTGCCAGACAGGGGGGACGCCATTCCAAACCAGCGGACTGCCGCTATTGAGAATATTCTCAGAGCGCAAGCCGCCCGCCGAAAGTTCCCCGTCCAGTGGAAAACCGAGGTTCAACAATTGCTGGGTGAAGGTTAGCCCGCCTGGGCGCTCGTGTGTGATAAAACCAGTGGCTGCCATGTAGTCGGCTTGAGACTGGGCGGACTGCATTAACGCGGAGTGGGAGATTAAGGCAGGCAGCCCGTAGGATGAGCGCAGCGCATTGACGGCGATAATCAATTGCGCGGGCGAGGTGATGGTCTCGCGCGGCAATTGAGGCAGGGCTTTCGCGCCAAAAGGCAACCCAAACAGCAGCGCCAAGCCGAGCCAAAACCAGATGGAGAGTTTATTTTTCATCGTATGTTTTCAAACCTCTGGCGCAGTATCGTTCTCCAGAAAAGTCTTTTCCAAAA
>DYML01000159.1:0-3073 GCA_020721605.1 Anaerolinea thermophila | reverse complement strand
GCTTTCAATGCCGCAAGCAAATAAGTGACATCTCTTTTTGAATTATAGCCTTGCAGCGAAACACGAATCAATTTTACTCGTGAGCCAGAGGCAGAGAGCCAGTCAATCATCGGCGCTTCAATGCGATAGTCTTCATATAAACGCGCCTTGAGCGCAACCAGGTCAGTCTCCACTGGCAAAGGGGCGGCTGTCAGTTGAGCAAACCAATCTTCGGCGGTGGAGTGCAGCGGGGGCAGCCCCGTGAGCGCACAAATTTGCCGCTGGGTTTCTGCCGCCAAATGATGGCAGGCAGCCTGCACGGTGTGCCAGTGATGTTTTTGCTGAAATTGAATGGCGGCAGGCACAGTTAAAAAAGCGGCAATGTCACGCGTGCCCCACCATTCGTGATGATCTACAAATGTGGATGCGCCCGGTGTCTCAGGTTCATATCCCCACGAGACGACCAACGGTTTTAGCAAATGCTGCACGGCAGGGCGGGCATACAAAAAGCCGGCGCCCTTGGGCGCGCACAGCCACTTGTGCAAGTTCCCCGCGTAAAAATCTGCGCCCAGCGCGTCGAGAGCAAGCGGAATTTGCCCAGGCACATGCGCCCCATCAATGATGGTGAGAATACCTGCCGCCCGCGCCCGTTGGATGATTTCTTCCACCGGGAAAATGAGCGCGGTGGGTGAGGTGATGTGGCTGAGAAGAATGACGCGCGTGCGCGGCGTAACGCCCGCCCAAAACGAAGCGACAAACTCCGCTTTGGAAGCAAGGGAAACCGAACGGCGGAGATAGGCAAACCCGCGCTCTTTTGCCAGAAAGCGCCAGGTACGGTCAATGGCGCCGTATTCGTGATCACTGGTCAGCACTTCATCGCCCGCGCCCAGCGCCAGAGAACGCGCCACGATATTAATGGCGATGGTGGCATTTTGGGTGTACACCAAATTATCGGCATGGGTGGCAAGGTATTCGCCAAGCGCCGCCCGCGACTCTGCCAGCAAAGCCGCGAAACGCCTGCCCAAAAATTCAACTGGCTGCCTTTCAAGTTCCAATTGCCAGCGTTGATACACATCAAAGACGGGCTTGGGCGTGGCTCCAAATGATCCATGATTCAAAAAAGTGACTGTGGGGTCAAGTAAAAAAAGTTTTTTTAGGTTGTACATGTTAATTCCTTGCGAATGGATGGAATTGATTTATGAAGAACCCATTGGGAAGAAGGCGCAGCCGCCTATTTACCCCAAATGTTGAGCGGATACACACGCGGGCAATTTAACACAGCAACTCCCTATGAAAACGATATTTTGGCTTTGCAGACGTGGAGCGCCATTTAACAATTTCGGACAATGTTTATGCTATACTGCGGGTATGGCAACCAAAACTGTACACCTACACTGGAACCCCGAAGAGGAGTTCACCCTGCAAGACCATGACGGCTACAACGTCATTATGAAACCGAAAGGAGTCAGCGCGTCTGACCTGCTGCCTATGGCATTGGCTGGATGTTCCTCCTACGATATTGTCGGCATTCTTGGCAAGCAAAAATTAGATCTGCAAAAATTAATAGTCACCGCCACTGCCGTTCAAGATGATGACCCACCCTGGCGCTACCGCAAGATTAATGTTCACTACAAAGCAGTGGGCAAGGGAATTGACCCTGAAAAACTTAATAAGGCAATTTTGCTAAGTCAGGAAAAATACTGCTCCGTCTATGTTACCCTGCGCGATGCGGTTGAAATCACCTACGACTATGAAGTTGTGGAAGAAGAATAGCCGCTTGCAAATATCAGGCAAATAGCCTGAAAGTTTTTAAGTGACAGTCACTTACAAAATGACTGTCACTTTTTTGTTTAAAACAAACTGCCCAAAATTTCAACCAATGCCTGCGCGAACAGAATTTTGAAGATAAGGGCAACAGGGTAGGTGCTGGCATAGGCAATGGAAGGCAGGTCGGTTTCGGTCTGGTTGTTGGCAGAAGCCAGCGCGGGCGGGTTGGTCATGGCGGCGGTGAGAGAACCCATCGCCGAGAGCAGGTTCAAGTTGTAAACTTTTATCATCACAATTAGTCCTGCCAAAGCAGAAAGCAGGGTAATTGCCGCGCCCGCCAGCAGAAGAACCCAACCTTGATCTTGCAAAACTTCCACGAGATGCGCGCCTGCATTTGTACCCGCGCCCGCCAAAAAAAGCATCAAACCAAGTTCGCGCGTCAGGTTTTTGGCGGCGGGAGGCACATACAGCCGAAAGGGTCCAACGCGCCCAAAGTGACCAATCAACAGCGCGGCGAGAAACACCCCGCCCGCCATGCCCAGTTTCACGGTCACCCCTTCGCCCAACGGCAGGGGGATTAATCCCACAAATACGCCGATCAACAAGCCGACGAGATACGCCGTCATGCTGGTTTCAGATGCGCGGCGCGGCGTGCCTTGCGCTACTTTTGTAAATGCCCGCACCGCCGACTTCTCGCCGACCACGCGGATGCCGTCACCCATTTCAAGCGTGACGCTGCCATGCGGCGCGATCTCCAATCCCTGACGGCGAATGCGGGTGATGACCACCGTGTACTGCTCCCAAACTTTCATGCTCGCCAGCGTTTTGCCCGTCAGCGACTCGTCCATCACTTCCATGTCCAGGCTCAAAACTTCGGCGTTGACATCCATGCGTTCGTTGGTGCGCTCGCCAAGCAGCAGAGTCATTTTGTCGAGTTCTTCCGCCGCGCCGACTGCCATGACCACATCGCCAAGATGTAAAACGGATTCAGGAGTGGCGGCAAAGACGCGCTCACCATGTTTGATGCGCGAGAGATTGACCTGAGCCAGCCGCCGAGGATTAACCTCCGCCACGCTGCGCCCCTCACAATTGGGATTGGTAATGCGAAACTGGAGCGCAATTAAGCCTGGCGTTTCGGCTGTTTTTTCTATCAGCCAATTTTGTTCTTCATTTTTTACGGGGCGTTTGAGCAGGCTCGGCAAAAACTGAATCAACAACACCATGCTCACCATGCTGAAGGGGTAGGCAACGCCGTAGCCAACTGAAGCGAGCGGCGCATCGGCAGGCGAAATGCGATGCAGGGCGTCCAGCACGGCGGCGAGCGCAG
>DYML01000158.1:2709-8213 GCA_020721605.1 Anaerolinea thermophila | reverse complement strand
ATCAAAGGAGGCAGTCATGGCACAATACAAAGTGATCGCAGGCACGTTCCACGTCAAAGGTTTTCAGCCCGACGGCGATTCGATCCGCTTTCAGGCAACGAAGCAGGAAAATTGGGATTTCTTCCCCTGGAAAATCGAGGCGGACAAGAAAACCAAAAAGAAGCAGTTGCGTGTGGAGGCAATTGACGCGCTGGAGACCCATTACGAGGGCTACCATCAGCCGCGCGCGTTTGCGTTAGCCGCGCTTGAATCCATGCTTGACCTTTTACAAATTACCTCTGTGACCTATAGTTTAGGACTGACGCAGATTGTGGCTGCGAATGACGGCAAAGCAGGCTTCATTGCCTCTGCAACGACAGACCCCTTTGGGCGTCCTGTCAGTTATGTGTTCCCGAAAGACACCGAACTGACAGATGGCGCGGTGATGGATTCAGAAACCCTTCCGATTGAGAAATCCATTAATTTTCAACTTGCCCGTGAGGGATTAGTCTACCCCACCTTTTACACCACCACCGACAGACTCATCGCGGAAAAGATCCGCGCGGTTGTGGCGCGCGCCAGATTAACAAAACGCGGAATCTGGTCTATTGACCGCACCGCCGATTTCATGCTGCTCGACATCCGCACCTTACAGGAAGACGTTTTGGTCATGCCCAAACTCTTCCGCCGCCTGGTGGGGTTCTATGAAAGATATTCAGAGTTTGATGAATTACCCGCTTATATGAAAAAACAAAAAGACAATCTGGTGCTGTGGGACGGCACAAAGAAAAAGTCACTCGCCGACCTGATGACCTTCGAGGGCAGGCGGCTGCGAATGCTTGTGCCGGTGGAAGATATTTTGTTCTCGCCGAAGTGAGAAGTGAGAAGTGAGAAGTATAAAAAAGTCCCGAAGTTTTTCAACTTCGGGACTTTTTACTTCTCACTTTTTACCTTTACTTCTCACTACCCACCAACTAAATCCCGCCTTCCGCTTCCTTCTTGGCTTCCATTTCCTTGCGATGGGCTTCGATGATCGGACCTGTGATGTGGGAAGGAACGGTGTCGTAGTGATCGAACTCCATCGTGAAGTATCCGCGCCCGCCGGTAATGGAGCGGAGTTGGGTGGTGTAACGCAACACTTCAGCCAGGGGCACAGTTGCCACAACGACCGTGTTGCCGCGTTCTGAATCTGTCCCTTGAACGCGTCCTCTGCGGGTGTTGAGATCACTCATCACGTCGCCCATGTTTGCATCGGGAACAGTGACTCGAATGGTCATAATCGGCTCGAACAAAACGGGACCCGCATCATGTACCGCCAGTTTGAAGGCTTCGCGCCCTGCAATTTCAAAAGCCAGCGGCTTGGAATCCACTTCATGTTCCTTGCCGTCATAAACGATGACTTTGACATTGCTCATCGGGTAGCCCGCAAACGCGCCGCGTTCCATCGTCGCCTTAATGCCCTTTTCAATGGGGGGCAGGTAAGACTTGGACAGGTTCATGCCCACCAGTTCATCGGTAAATTCAAAGTCGGCTGTGGGCAATGGCTCAATGCGGAGATGCACTTCGCCAAATTGACCCGATCCACCGCTTTGCTTCTTATGGCGATATTGTCCGCTGGCTTTGCGGGTAATTCCTTCGCGGTACGGCACGCGCGGTTCGTGGGTTGCCAGCCCCACCTGAAACTTGGCTTGTGCGCGATGCAGCGCCACGTCAATATGCTGGTCGCCCATGCCCTGCAACACTGTCTCATGGGTAATGGGGTCGTTATTCCAGAGCAGGGTCATATCTTCTTCGCAAAGTTTGGCAAGGGTCGGTGAAATCTTGGCGGCATCTGCCTGGCTCTTGGGGGTAATCGCCACACGATATAGGGCGGCGGGGAATTTTGGTTTTTGAATCGTCAGCGGATGTCCCTTTTCGCAAAGGGTGTCGCCGGTGGTGGTGACGGTTAATTTGGAAACGGCGGCAATATCGCCCGCATGAATTACTTTTGCGCCAATGGCTTCCTTGCCGCGTTGGAAGTGCAAGCCCGAAACACGCTCATCTGCGCCCTTATTTTGATTCCACATGTGCGCATCTGCCTGAATGGTTCCAGAATAAACGCGGAAGTAGGTCATCTTGCCAACAAACGGGTCGGCGGTGGTTTTCCAAACATACGCCGCCAAAGGCTCGGTGTCCAACGGTTTTAGCGCTTCTTCGCCGTTCTTGCCTTGCGCCACGCGCTTTGGCGCGTTGGGCGGGCAGGGCATTAAGTCAATGATGTCGTTGAGCAAGGCAATTGCGCCTACTTCATGCCCGCCAGCGGCACAGAAAACGGGCACAAAATCTCCGGCGTAGACTACGTCTTCCAGCCCGCGCACCATCTCGGCGTCGGTCAAAGAACCGTTTTCAAGGTACTTTTCCATCAACTCGTCTTCACCTTCTGCGGCGGCTTCCACTAATGCAAAGTGGGCTTTCTCTGCGGCGGCTTGTTGATCGGCTGGGATTTCGGCAGTGGTGTTGCCATCTCCCATGTAAGACTTCATGCCAATAATATCCACCACGCCTTTGAAGCCTGCCTTTTCGCCAATGGGCAAGTGGACTTTTAATGCACGCTTGCCATGCGCCTTAACAAAGGCGTCAATCGCTTCATAGGCTTCTTCAAAGTTGGCGTTTTCACGATCCATTTTATTGATAACAAAAAAGCGCGGCAGATTAAATTCATCTGCATAGCGCCATGCAAGTTCGGTGCCGACTTCAATCCCTGCCACGGCATCTACTAAAATTACCGCGCCATCAGCCACGCTCAGGGCAGAGACAATTTCACCCACAAAATCGGTGTAACCTGGCGCGTCTATGATATTGATTTTATGATCACGGTGTTCAATGGGAATCAGGCTTGCGTAAATTGAAATCTTACGGCGATGCTCCTCATCATCATAATCCGAAACTGTCGTTCCGTCTTCAATTTTGCCCAGGCGGGTGGTTGCCTTCGTTGCGTGCAAAAATGACTCAGCCAGCATGGTCTTGCCTGCGCCTCCATGTGAAACCAGCGCAATATTGCGTAAAAACTCGGTGGTATACTCTTTCATGGAAATAGCCTTCCTATATGAGGATGTGGAATAGATTTTTTAGACCCTACCCCGCAGGGAAGGTTGCACGATTGTAAAAGAACTCAATTGAATTGTCAAAGTGAGAACGTCACAATAAAGTATGACATTCTCCGTTAGAGAGCATTTTATGATTTTACTTTTTCGTGAAAATTCTTTTATTATCATCGCTTTGGCGCTCACCGTTGGCGCTGGATATATGCTGCTGGCGCACACCCCAAAGTGGCGTGACATCCTCGCCTTTGGGGCGATTGTCGCCATGTTAATTTTCTCCTGGGTCTTTTTACACCCAACACAAACGCCGTTGATGGAAGACGCCAAACAAGTGCAGGCGCTAATTGGCGCAGGCACGCCTGTTCTGCTCGAATTTCAATCTCCCTACTGAATTTTATGTAACCAATTGAAGCCCGTCGTTGACGGGCTTGAACAGGAACTAAACAGCCAGATGAGCATTGGCAAACCCATTCACATCATCCGCATCAATATTCAAGAGCCAGTCGGCAGGGAACTTGCCCGCCTGTATGGCTTTGAATTTACCCCGACCTTTATTTTCTTCGACGCGCAAGGCAGCGAGGTCTGGCGCACCATCGGCAGTTTTGACCCGCAACAAGTCCGCGACTCGCTAAAATGAGCCTCTTGCGCCGCCTGCACTTTGACCTGCGCTACTTTGGCTCTCCGCCCTGGGACAGCGGCATCACCCCGCCCGAAGTTTTTGAATTCATCAAAACCCACCGCGCAGGTCACGCCATAGACATCGGCTGCGGCACAGGTACCAACGTCATCACCCTCGCCAAAACAGGCTGGCAGGTGACAGGGTTCGACTTCTCGCCACATGCGGTGCAAATTGCCAAACGCAAAATCAAAAAAGCCGGTGTGCAAGCCCGCCTCTTCACCGATGATGCCGCGCACATGAAAAACGTAACCGCGCAATTTGACCTGGCGCTCGACATTGGCTGCTTTCACAGCTTAGAAAACAAAGCAGATTATCTGACTCATCTGGAGCGCATCCTCGCCCCCGACGGGTTTTGGCTGCTGTACGGGTTCCTCGCCCAAACCGCCAATTCCGCCGCCACAGGAATTGCAGACTCCGACCTAAGCCGAATCTCCGCCCTGGGCTTTTCGCTCCTCAGCCAAAAAAACGGCACAGATCACGGAAAACATCCCTCTGCATGGTTTCTTTATCAGAAAGTAACAGGCAAAAAGTAAAGAAAAGACTCGCAGCACGCCAATTGCCCCATTGCTCATGCTGCATTTGAAGGTGATTTTGCTGCCCTGCCTGCCATTTCAAAAAAATTAGATTTACAACTTTAGATTTACGATTGTCCCTGCAAATACGTCGGGTGGGGAATGAGAGTACAAAATACACATCAGAAATTACCGATTACCCATTTTCATCCTTTATCCTTTTCCATGCTCACCGCCGCCGACCTCCTCCGTCTGCCGTATACCCCCGACCTGACCGAAGGCGGAATTGCGTATGCGCTGCGCTCGCTGAGTTACACAAATTTGTCCTACGAACAATTGCGGCGGAAGGTGGCAGGCGCCATGGTAGAACTGGCTTTTCGGCGCCATCTTTCACAGCAAGAGATTCCATTTGAAATTACCGCCGCCACACCGTTCACCGACCCGGCGCGATTTGATGTTTCACTCGGCGGGCATCGCTGTGATCTTAAATCACAATTAATTTCAAACCGCAAAAAAATTTCAACGCTGACGCGCGACCCAGCCGCCCTGCTGCATTCCTCGGCGCTGATTACAATTGAACCAGACATCGGGGACGGATTTTCAGATCACGACCTGCTGCTCTTTGCCGTCACATTAGGGTTAACCGCCACCGCGCTGAACGACCTCAAAAAAACCATCGCCGCCCACCAGCCCAACTACCTAATTCATCTTATGCCGCAAACCTGGCGCAGCCCGCACCCCTGGCGCAACCTCGGCACACTGACCTTAAAATCTGACTCAGCCTCAGAAATGTGGATGGAAATTAGCGGGCAAAACCAAAGACGCGAAACAATCACACGGCGGGTGCAATTGCCCCCAAAAACTCGCATCCAATTAGACGAGTCTTTTTATGGCGTCACCGCTCTGCATGTTAAAAATATACCCGGCGCGCGGGTTGGGCTTTACAGCCGCACTCAGAGCGAGGCGCACATCATCCCGCCGCTGGATTGGAAAAATATCTGGGTCTACGGCATAGACATCCTCCTGACTGGCTACCTCACACGCTGGGAATTTCGTCAACGCGCCAAAACGGCAAAGCGCCTGTCGCTGCCTCTCGCAGACCTATCTCCCCTGCCCGATTTGTTTGACCGCGTGCGGGTGTGGAATGCGGAACAAAAAAAATAACATAGAATCTGCCATTCACCATAACTGTTCAACGTACCGTTATCCGCGCTGACGTAAACGGCGGCGCTCATTTACAAAGCCACCGCAGGC
>DYML01000158.1:0-2609 GCA_020721605.1 Anaerolinea thermophila | reverse complement strand
GCAGGCTTCATTATTTTGCGCGGAGTGGCAGGAGAAACGCCCTCCGCAGAGCAGTTACTATTCACCAACCCCAAAAAGGAAACAAACATGATATTCATTTGGATTTTGATCATTTCGGTTCTACTCATCATTGCGCTCGACCAATTGGTCGAGCGCATGTATCGCTATGAGAAAAAGACCTCGCAGGTCACGCCGCAAAAATATGATATTCCCTTCGAGGAGATTTTGATTCCCGCCAAGGATGGCGCGCAACTTCACGGCTGGTGGATTCCGTCCAAAGCGGATGCGCCGACCCTGATTCTGATTCACGGCTGGGGGCGGAATCTCTCGCGCACGATGAACTACATCCGCGCCCTGCACCCGCTCGGCTACAACCTGCTGGCGTTTGACGCGCGCAATCACGGCGAAAGTTCGCCCATCGCCCACCCCACGGTTGGCACTTTTTCAGAAGACGCCCTTTCCGCTGTGGATTTTATTTCCCATTCTGCGCGCGAAATTGGAATCCTCGGGCTTTCGATTGGCGGCGGGGCGGCAATCAACACGGCGGGCTGGGATAAACGCGTCAAAAGCGTTGTAACTATTGGCGCGCTTTCTCATCCAAAAGAGGTCATGAATCTGGAGTTTGAGAAAAGAAACATCCCCGCCTTCATCGCCTCGTTTCTTTTTGGATATATGAAGTTGCGTTTCGGAATCAACTTCGAGAAAATCGCGCCCGTCAACAACATTCCCCACGCAGACGCGCACATCCTCCTGATTCACGGCGACAAAGACGAGACGATTCCGCTCGCGCAGGGTCGGGCGCTCGCTGCGGCGGGCAACGCCGAAACATCTCAACTGTGGGTCGTCCCCGAAAAAGGTCACAGCGACTGCGACACCCATCCTCAATTTTGGGAAAAAGTGGGAGCGTTTTTGCAAGCCACGCTTCCTGTTTCAAAATAAAAAACTTTATTTTTTTCAAGGAGAAACCTACAATGCTTCAAACCAATTTAGAACATGTGACGAGCAAGGAACATTTACAACAAATCATCGAAAGCAACGAAAAAGTTGCGGTCTGCTGTGGTCGCATGGGACCGATGTGCATTCCCGTTTACGAAGTCTTCGAAGTCTTCGGCGAGAAATACCCCGACATCAAATTCATGGACATGGAATTCGACAACCCCGAAGCGGCGGTCATCCGCAGCCTGCCCGAATGCAGTACCTTCCGCGGACTGCCGTTCACGGTCTATTATCGCAACGGCAAGGTAGTCAAGGCAACCACCAGTATTCAAAACGCCAAGCAAATCAAGGAAGTCATCGAAGAAGTTTTGTCGTAGGGCTTTAAAGACTTAACCACGAAGGAGCACAAAGTCACACAAAGGAAGCCCAAAACCTTTGTGCCCCTTCGTGACCCTTTGTGATTAAAATTTTTTATTAAGGAAGCAACAGCAATGAGCCATCATTTTGATTTGATTATTATCGGCGCAGGTCCTGCGGGACTTGCCGCCGCCATTTACGCCTCGCGCGCCGCTATAAAAACTCTGGTCATAGACGAGTCTTCGGCGGGCGGGCAGGTCAAGACCACGCACCAGGTTGCCAATTATCCAGGCTTTATCGAGCCTGTGTCGGGACATCAACTGGCTTCCAACATGAAAAAGCAGGCGGAAAAATACGGCACCAAGTTTGAACTAGCCGCCGAAATCACCGACTTGAATTTGGTCGGCGCCGAGAAATGGGTCAAGGCGGACGGCGAAACCTACACCGCAAAGCAGATCATCATTTCAACAGGCTCTTCTCCGCGCCTGCTGAATGTGCCAGGCGAAAAAGAATTCAAGGGCGGCGGCATTTCGTACTGCGCCACCTGTGACGGCGAGTTTTACACGGGCAAAGATATTGTGGTGGTCGGCGGCGGAAACAGCGCCATGGAAGAATCGCTCTTGCTGTTGCAGTTCGTCAATTCGATTACCGTTATTCACCAGTTCGACGCCCTGCAAGCCGAGAAAGTCACCGCCGAAAAGATGATTCAAAACCCGAAGGTCAATATTCTTTGGTCACACGAGCCGCGCGGATTCGAGAAAAACGGCGAGCGCATGATTATCACCGCCGAGAATCTCAAGACCAAAGAGATGGTCACCATCGAGCGAGACGGCGTGTTCATCTTTGTCGGCATGTTGCCCAACGTGGACGCTCTGAAAAACACCCCGCTTGAATTTTCCAAATACGGCTACATCGTGACCAATGAAAATATGGAAACCAACATCGAAGGCGTGTATGCCGCAGGCGATGTGCGCGACAAGAAATACCGTCAAATTGCAACCGCAGTCGGCGATGGAACGGTTGCCTCTTTGGAAGTGATTCGCAAAATGTAATGATTACCTGGAGCGCAAAATCTCCTGATTTTGTAAAATTTTGCAAAAAGGAACTGCCATGAGCGAAAAGATGTTTCAACCGTTTCAACTGGCGAGCCTGACCCTGCCCAACCGCGTGGTGATGACCGCCGTAAAATTGGGCTACGCCAGCAAGCAGGGTGAAATCAGCGAACAGCACCTTGCCTTTTATACCCGCCGCGCACGCGGCGGTGTTGGTTTAATCATCAGCGAGCCGATGTATATTCAAGCCAACGGGCGCGAAAT
>DYML01000157.1 GCA_020721605.1 Anaerolinea thermophila | reverse complement strand
GTCTTTTGCCTTGTTGTATTTTCTATGCCAAAAATAAGACCGCAACCCCAAGAACTGCCAGAAATGTTCCTGCAATTGCCTGCCAACCCACTTTTTCTTTGAATACAAAATAACTAATTGGCAGCAAGATGACCGGCGGCAGCGCCATGAGCGTACTGGCAACCCCAATTTCGGCGTGCTGTATTGCCAGCAGAGAGGCTGAAACTCCCAAAACAGGTCCAATTAAAGCGCCGAGTGCAATCAGCCATAATATTTTTGGCTGTTTGCCAATGGCTTTTATTGTTCCGCCTGCCTGCCCTTCAATGATTGCCCAGAGCCAAATAAAAATGACCGCCGAAAGCATACGGATGGCGTTTGCCTGAAATGGAGAGAAATCTCCCGCCATGCCTTGTTTGGAAAGGACAAGCCCCGCCGCTTGACCCAGACCCGCCAGCACACCAAAAAGCACGCCTCGGCGCGTATGTCCATGCGGCGTATCGGCTGGTTCTTCGTGAGCAATTACCACCCAGCCAATTCCTGCCAATGCAATGCTGATGCCGATCATTTGCAGCGGGGTAAGCGTCTCGTCGAAGAAAACCCAGGCAAGGATGGAGCCAAAGATCGGCGCCAGACTGAGTAGTAAACTGCCGAGTCGGGCGCCAATAGAAACATAGGCTTGGAATAGAAACGCATCTCCCAGCGCCAGCCCAATTACGCCCGACAGGCTTAGCCACATCCAGCGCGAAGAGTTTGCAGAAAAAGGCAGGGGTTCGCGGAAGAAGATAAAATTGATGGCGACCAGGTAGGTCAATGCAAAAATAAGCCGAATACGGTTTGTCACCTGAGAACCCACCATGCGCCCGGCTTTGGTGAAAATGATTGCGGTAATGGTAAACAAGAAAGATGTTGCAAGCCCTGCAATTTCGCCGATCCAGTTCATGGGTTTGTCTCCAAAAGAAAATTCAATTGTGATTAAAGCAGGGGGCAGGCGCTTTCTTTGGCTGTCTTTGCTGTGTGTGAAATGGGTCACTTGACTTTTTTGCCCCCGCCCTCATTTTCGGTTTTTTGAAAATGAGAGGCAGGGGCAGGTTATTCTTCGCCCGCGCGCAGTTGTGTTTTTTATCTTCCTTGTTGCAAATGCAAATTTGGCGGCGGGATGGTTTTTTTCGCTTTGGCTGCTTAAATATTTTTCTTTGCCTGTTCCACTACGGCAACGACTTCTGGCAGGTCTATGCCCAGCGCGTGCAGTTTTTCGAGGGTGGGAATGCTGTTTGAATCCCATCCGCGCCGTTGATAGACTGCATCCACCAATTGTTCATACTGGTTTTCGCGGTACTTGCGCAGATGTGCCATCTTCTCTTGCGTGGACATGCCTTCGGGGTTCACGCCCACCAGCCGCTGAAGTTGCTCGTCGTAGCGTTCCTGGCGCGATTCATATTCGGCGGCGGTCACAGGTCCCATTGCGCGGTAGGGCGGGTAGTCGTGTTTGCGTCCCACGCGCCCCATGCGCAGGGCAAAGACTTTTTGAAAGTTGTACACGCGCTCAGATTGGTTGATTAAATCTTGCGGCACAGTGGGCTTGCCGGTTACGCCCTCGTGAATCCATGAGTAGTTTTCAACATGCTCTTCCACTTTGGCGGGTTCTTTGGTTTGCTTGTTATTTTCCGGCGAAATGTCGTTCCAGGGCAGTTTGCATAAGCCGTGCAGGCTAAACCAGGTGCGCCACATGGGAAAGTAATGCAGGGCTTCGGCTTTGTCTTTGAAGGTGGGCAAAAGGTTTTGTACCTGATCCATAAAAATTAACCAGGCTTCATCGTGCTGCGGTCCCTTGGTTGCCAAGCCAAAGCCGCCTTGTTGGGCAAGTGATTCTTTTGTGAGGTATTCTGAAATTTCCATGCCCTTAATTTCCATGCCAATGTCTTGCATAAATTTGGCATCGGCGCCGTATTCGCTGGCAAAATATTCCTTCATGTAGCGTACGCCCTGACCGACCATTACGCCAAAGCCTTCGCCGCGCGCCATCTGGTGAATGAGTTCCAATGCCGCTGCGCCGTTGCCAAAGTGTAGTTCCAGCCCGCCTGTGTTTTCTTTGGTGATTAAGCCTTCCTCGTAACATTCCATTGCAAATGCCACGCAGTTGGCAAAGGAGATGCTGTCTACGCCGTAGGTGTCGCAGTAGAAGTTGAGCTCCAAAACTTTTTGCGGGTCAAAGTTGCCGATGTTCGATCCAAGTCCGGCGGCATTTTCATATTCGGGTCCATCCACCAAAACGCATTGACCGGCATACGGTCCTGTTTTTAGTGGAAAGTGATCTACGCCATGCGAGCAAGACATGGTGCATCCCAGCCAGCAGCCGTCTGGCACGCCCTGAGTGAAGGCTTCTTTCCAAACTTTTGAATCAATCTTGTGCGTGTCGGGGTGTGAGCCGTAGCGAAAATTATGCACGGGGAGCAGGTCAAAATGATCCATCACTTCCACGATGTTGGCAGTGCCTACTTTTCGCATTTGATTCTGCTTATCGTCCAGGTTGGCAATTTCTTTGTTGATGCGGCTGCCCGCTTTGCGGACGAGCGCCATATCTGCGGCGCCGTTTTTGTCGCCGCTCATGTCGCTGAAGCGCACGACAATGGCTTTGATTTTCTTGTCACGGAAGACGCGCCCTGGTCCGCCGCGCCCTGCCTGCTTGAGGCGGGCTTCTTTGCGGCGCACATCGTACCAACTGGAACTGATTAAGGCAATGCGGATGTGTTCGGCGGCTTGCCCAGCAGAAAAGACCGCAATGCCGCGCCTGCCTTTTTCGCTTTCGCCGTACTGCGCGGTGAGTTGGTTGCTGATCTCATGTGAATCCAAAGCCTCGACAGTGGATTTTTCAATCGTCACTTTGCCTGTGTCGCCGTCAATAAAAATGATTACGTCTTCGGCGGCTTTGCCCTGAATTTCGAGCGCGTCAAAACCAGAGAACTTGAGGAAGGGCGCAAAATAGCCGCCGACATTGCTGTCTATGACATTGCCGGTGAGCGGGCTGAGTGTGACAACGGTGGCTTTGCCGCTGCCGGGGTAGGCAGTGATGCCGCAGATGGGTCCATTGGCAATGACCAATTCGTTTTGGGGGTCGTCCCACTTTGTGTCAGGTTGAACTGCATCCCAGAGGAGTTTGAGCGCAAATCCGCGCCCGCCGGTGAAGAGGTCTTTCATCTGTTGTGTAACAGGTTTTTCACGAATGGCGTTTTCTTTCAGGTTGATGTGCAGCGTGCGGTTGGCGTAGCCGTGTTCTACGGGACGCAGTGAATAGGTGTATTCCCCTAAAATACTTGATGTTGTTAAGTGAGCGGGTAGAGTCATGTGTCCATCTCCTATGAATGATTATTAATCTTATTATCAAGGAAATAACGTGCCTTGTCTACTGATTATCTTCCTTCTTTTGGCTGGGTGGGCTGTCTCTTATGGGTGCGTGTTAGGCAGTTAATGGTTTGGTTCTATCACGCCGCCACGCACGTTCCAAATTTCTGCCTGCTCCACAAACTGCGGTGTAAATAAATTTGTGTCGGTGGTGGTGAATAAAATCTGCTCGCCTTTGCCAACGTAATTTAGCAGGTCGGCGCGGCGATGAGTGTCTAATTCTGCCATGACTTCGTCCAGCAAAATAACGGGCCATTCGCCTGTGCGTTCCCGCATCCATTCCACTTCGGCAAGTTTGAGCGCCAGCAGGGTGGTGCGCAGTTGCCCGCGCGAGCCGTAATCTCCCACGTCGGCTTTGTTGATGATGAAGCGTAAGTCGTCTCGGTGCGGTCCAATGGTGGTCACGCCGCGCGCAATTTCTTCGCTGCGAATTTGCTTCAGCCGCGCTAAAAATCCTTTTTGAATCTCATCCAGCCCCAAAGCCGAGCGGTCTATGGGGGTATCCAGTTTGAGTCCCATTTGCATTTCTGGTTTGGGCAGCGGGTCGTAGGCGGGTTCGTAGGCGAGGCGCAGCGCTTCACTGCCGCGCGTTAGTTCGTGGTGGATGCGCGAGGCGAATCGTTCGATTTCTTGTATTGCCTGAATGCGCCCCAGGATGATTTGCGACCCAAGCCGCACCAGGGTTTCATCCCAGATTTCAAGTTGTTTGCTGTTTCCTGTGCCTTCATTGAGCGCCTTGAGCAGTGCATTGCGCTGGGCGAGCGCCTGTGAATATTCGCTTAAGGTGTGCGCGTACGTGGGAACGGTTTGCGCCAGCGCCAGGTTAAGGTAACGGCGGCGGTCGTCGGGTCCGCCTTCAATAATTTGCGACATTTGCGGCACAAAGAGAACCGCATTGAAATGCCCCATGATGTCGCTGATATGTTTTTTTACGCCATCCAGCAAAACTTCTTTGCGAAGTCTCTGCCCGTTGATTCCGCTTGGCTCTAAAATCAGCCGCGCTTCGAGGCGGTGTTTGGTTTTTCCGCGTTGATATTCTGCCACTAGCCGCGTGACTGCCAGCGGGTTTTTTGCCTCGTGAAAATTAATTATCTGCCGTTCAAGATGGGTTTGAAAGGAGGTGAATGCCGCCAGAAAGTAAATGGCTTCCAGCACGCTGGTTTTGCCTTGCGCGTTTTCTCCTGTTAGTAAAACAACCCGCCGTGGAAACTGCATATCCAGGCGGGTTAGGCTGCGAAAGTTGGTGAGCGATAGGTGTTTGAGGTACATGAATAACGGTTGTAAGTTGCAGGTTGCAGGCTCAACCCACAACTTTTAACTTTGAACCTGCTTCTAATCGAGCGGGGCTTCTTCGTCTGGGGCGGGCTTCCATACTCGTGTGGCGTGGTCGGTGAACAGTACGCCGTGCAGGTGGTCAATTTCGTGCTGAAAGATGCGCGCCATCCAGCCATTTACTTTTATTTTTACGGGGTTGCCGTGACGGTTGAGCGCTTTCACTTGAATTGCTTCATGCCGTTCCACATCGCCAATTAAGCCGGGGATGGAGAGGCAGCCTTCTACGCCGCTTACTTTTTCTTCTGATACTTTTATAATTTCGGGGTTGATGATGACGTACAGTTTTTTGGGTTTGGGCGGCACGCCTTGCGCTTCGGCTTCTTCTTCCGACTCTTCGTCTTCGGTATATTCAATGATCGCCAATTGTTGTGAGATGTTGATCTGCGGCGCAGCGAGACCGACGCCAGGCGCATCGCGCATGGTCTCGATCATGTCGTCAATTAAGATTTGCAGGTCTTTGTCAAAAGTGGTAATTGGTTTTGCCTTGCGCCTTAAGATGGGTTCGGGCAGGGTTACGATGGGTCTTAATGTCATGCTTTTATTTCCTTTTTTGTTACTTAAAATTCCTGTGAAAGTCTATCTTTCTCTTTTTTATTTTTTCATGGGGGCAGGTTGAGCAAGCAACCTGTTATGTTTTGTTTTCGGCGTCTTTGGGTACGATGATGGGCGGCGCTTTGAAGGTGTCGGCGTTTTCGTGATATGCCGCAATCCAGGTGGCAAAACGTTCGCGGTCATCTTTGCCGGCGTCTTCGTTCTTTTTGGCAATGCGGGTGGTGCGTCTGCGGTTAATATCTGCCTGTACGCTGGCGGGGTCGGAGACATCTTGAAAGTCGAAGGTGGCGCCGCCCACTACAATTTTTACCGTGCCATAATTAAACAAGTAGGGGATGATTCCTTCGCGGGTGTAGGAGGTGCTTAAAATGCTGTCAATTTGTGCCGAGCGTTTTTCTTCCTTGCCAAAGGGTTTGCGGTCCATGTCAGAGATTTCATCAGAGGCAACCATGAAGATGTCGTTCTTCCAGTCTACATATTCCCAGACCAGCCAGACAATAAATGGAACTGCCAGCATGGGCAGGGCAAGAACCAGAGTGTCGGGGCGCAGTGCGCCTTCGGCGTTGGGCATTAAAAATGATTCTGTGTTGGAGGCTGCCAGATTCATCATTCGCCAAATTTGCAGGGCAAACATGAATAATGTGAACGCCAGCGGTTTCCATATTTGGTTTAGCAGCACAATCCAATGTTTATGATAAATGACTTTGCCGGCATCTTCTGTGCGTAAGGTAAAAAGGCTAAGAAATGCCACCCACCACAAGGGCAGGTTTGCCAGGTTTCTATTAATGGTTACAACGGGTGGAAGTTCATCCAGGGTTCTTTTTTCCACGGGCAGCCCTAGTTTTTGGCGGATGGTGTTGCGCATGACATCTTTTTGTGAGACGGTGAGGACTGATTTGACGCGCTCCCAATATTCGTTGATCATCCCTGCCGCTTGGTTGGGGTGGTCTACATAGTCAAATTCAATTCTGCCAACGAAGGTGCGCACAATGACGTTGCCGTAATCTAATATGCGCCCCAGTTGATCCGTTTCCACGCCGACTGAAAGGATGGTGCTGAGCGGCGCTTCTTCGCGGCTGTCGTACAAGCCGATTACTTTTTCCAGCCAGACTACGCGCTGGTTGGTGACAATGTAGTAGTCGTTGCTCCAGTCTAATGCGTTCCAACTTCCCCAGCCGAGGATGAAGATTAAAGCCAATCCCCCCAGCGCCATTGGGGTGACTGCGTTTACCAGTGTGCCCCAGGTAAATAAGCCAATCGGCACGAGCAGTGAGAGTGTGGGCATGACCAGCGCCTGGTACAAGCGGATTTTATGCCGCCGCGCTACAAAATAAATAATCTCTTTGGGTCCCAGCCAGTCAAATTTGGTTGCGCGCGCCAGTTTGTGGCTTTTAATGGCAACCAGAAAATTTGGTTTGAGGTTGGGGTATTTGCCCATTAATTCTTCAAAGTTGGCGCGTGACAGGAAGAGCAGGGTTGTGTCTTCAATGGCGGTGATGGTGGCAGATCGGCTGCGGTTTTCTACCAGCGCTTCTTCGCCAAAATAGTCGCCAGCTACCAGCCAGATGATGATTTCTTCGCCCTGTTTTTCGTGCGCGCGGGTGACATTGACCTTGCCTTTGAAGATGATATAAAAGCCGTCGGGCTTGTCGCCGCGCTTAAAAAGTATTTGACTCGCGGGCGCTTCGACTTCGTCAAATTTGACGGCGATGCCTGCCAGTTGATCCTCTTTTAAGCCATTGAAGAGGTGAATTTTGTTAATTAAGGTGATGCGCTGTTTTAATTCAATCACGGTTTGATTCTATCAAATTTCCTGCACAATGGGAGAACCATTAATCTAAAATGCCAATGCCTGCCAGTTTTTCAATTACGCCCAGCACAGCGGAATTATCCAACTCGCCCATGCCCAGATCAATCATCTGCTGGAATAATTTGGTGTTTTCAATTGCGGCAGAAAGGGGAACATCGTATTCTTGTGCGGTTTCGAGCACAATATTCATGTCTTTTAATTGCATGTGGGCTTTAAAGCCTGGGGTGCGGTTGCCTTCGAACAATCTTGGCGGTTTGACATCCAGTGTCCAGCATTGGGCTGCGCCGCCTTTGATGGCTTCCACCACCTTGCGCGGATCAACGCCCGCCTTTTTGGCGAAGACCAGCAGTTCGCCCATTGCCACCATTTGCGCGGCAACCATAATTTGATTCGCCGCCTTCGCCACCTGCCCCGCGCCTGCATCGCCAACGTGGGTGATGGTTTTGCCCATTGCCTGAAGTACGGGCATGGCTTTTTCCAGGGCTGAGGCATCGCCGCCAACCATAATGGTCAGTGTGCCGTTTTTTGCGCCGATGTCGCCGCCTGAGACGGGGGCATCCAGCGAGAAGACGCCCTTCTTTGCCAACTCTGCTGCAATCATCCGCGCCGAGGCGGGTTTGATGGTGGAGTTGTCTATCACAATTAATCCGTCGTGTACTGCTTCGATAATTCCTCTTTGACCGAGTACAACTTTTTCAACGTCAGGCGAATCGGGCAGGTTGGTAAAAATAATATCCACTTGCGCGGCAACCACCGCCGCTGAGGATGCAGAGATGGCTCCCTCCGCCACAAGTTCATCCACCGCCGCGCGGGAACGGTTATGCACCACAAGCGGAAAGCCCGCCTTGAGAATATTGCGGGCAATGGATTTGCCCATTAATCCAAGACCGATGTAACCCACTTTAAGCATGTTGACTCCTTGAGCGAAAAGAATGACAGGATTATAACGCCCCTCTGCTGCTTAAGCGGCGTCTCCCCCAACTGCGACGAACTTCGCGTTTGGGGGAGACGGGTGGGGGTGAGCCTGCTCCTCGAAAAGAGAAACAGGCTTGGGCTTGGATGGAGCGGCTATTGGATGGCGTAGGTGATATTGACCGAGACTGAGATGGTCAATTGACCGGGTTGAATGGAAACGGAACTATCCGCCGCCATTGTT
>DYML01000156.1 GCA_020721605.1 Anaerolinea thermophila | reverse complement strand
GCATCACAACCTGTCGTGATGAAGCGCTTATTTAGAATGTAATATATCCTTATTTTTTGCGCCTTCTTTTCACTGCGTTCCGTCTGTCGAAATTAGTTTGTACAGGCTGCCGCTATCGCTGGCAAGATAGATTTCGCCTGCCTCGTCTTGACCAAACGAGGTGATGGTGCCGCCAGTTTCAAACATGACCTGAGACTGCCACTGACCATTGACGAGTATCAACGCCCAGACCTTTCCTGAGCAATAATCTCCATATAAATAGACGCCGTTCCATGCGGAAATTGTACCGCGATAGACGTAGCCGCCGGTGACAGAACAACCGCCTTCAGCATGACTGTATTCCATCGCGGGAAGCAGCATCCCCGATTGCGGTTCGCTGTCGTAAGCGTGGTTGCCTTCCATGACAGACCAGCCGAAGTTTGCGCCGCTGCCCCAACTGACGGGGAGGTAATCTATTTCTTCCCATTGGTTTTGTCCCACGTCGCCAATCCATAAATCCCCTGTAACTCGGTCAAATGAAATCCGCCAGGGGTTGCGAAGTCCGTATGCCCATACCTCAGTACCGAAGGGATTGCCGCTTGGGATAGCGTAAGGGTCGCCGTTGTTTACATCCAGCCGCAAAATTTTACCAAGCAGAGATTGGGTGTTTTGCGCATTTTTGTGCGGGTCTCCGCCCGCGCCGCCGTCACCCAGCCCGGCGTAGAGATAACCATCGAGACCAAAGGCAAGCGCACCGCCGTTATGATTTTCGTAGGGTTGTTCGATGACCAATAAAACCGTTTCACTGGCTGGGTCGGCAAAATTTCCGCTGGCTTGAAAGCGTGAGATGCGTGTGTTTCCACCTGTGCCGGTATAGTTAACGTAGAAAAAACCGTTGTTTTCGTAATTGGGGTGAAACGCCAAACCCAGCAAGCCCATTTCGTTGCCGCCCATATTGACGCGGTCGGTAATGTCGAGAAAGGGCGCATCCAGCAGTTTTTCGTTTTCGTAAACGCGAATGTCACCCTGCTTTTCGACAATGAACAACCTGCCAGAACCATCGTTGGCGGCTTGAACATCTACCGGGCGGCTTAGTCCGCTGGCGATGATGGGCTGCCATTCGTAGCCTGCCGCGTTGGGGAAGGAATTTGCGTAAATGGGCGGCTGGGTTGATGTGGCAAGCGGCTGGGGCTGAGATTCTGCCTGGGGCGGCGAATCAAGCGTGGGCGTGGCAAGCGCGGCGAGGGGCGTGTTGGTCACAGAAACAGATTCTGCCAATCCTCCGCCGCAAGCCGCGAGAATTGGCAAAATTAAAATAAGAAATAAGCGTTTCATTTTATTCTTTAATTTCGGTGGCTTCCGCTTCTACAATTTCTTCATTGGCAGAAACTTCCATATTGCCAGCCAGTTCCTTCATGTGTTCTGCCACTACGGCAGGCGGGCAAAGTTCGGTGAAGACGTAAGAACCAAGCCAGAGCAAGGCGGCATCATCCACCATGCCGATGATGGGAAGCATGACAGGGTCGGGCGAAAAGAGATATGCCAGCGCTCCAACGGGAACCAGTTTTGCCAGAATATTGACGCGGCTGTCACCCATGAGCCGAAAGATGAGTTTAAGTTGATTAAGCATATTGCGAACCACGCCGCCATCGGGCGCGGTTATCATTCCATTTGGTTTTTTTTCGTTCATTCTAAATCTCCTTTGATGAGTACATTATATTCCATTCAGGGATATCTACGAATTTTGACGCGCGAGGATGCAACCGCCAATGATAAAATTGCGCCATGCCTTATCTGGTGGATGGACACAACTTGATTCCCAAGGTGGGATTGCGGCTGGATTCAATGGATGATGAAATGGAATTGGTTTCCATCTTGCAGGAATTTGCGCGCCTTAAGCGGCAGCAAGTGGAAGTTTATTTTGACGGCGCCCCCATTGGCTTTGACGGCGTTCGAAAAATTGGCACGATCCGCGCCCATTTTGTGCGGCTGGGGCAGACGGCAGACCATGCCATTCGTATGCGTTTGAATCACATGGCAAAGGATGCCCGCAACTGGGTTGTTGTTTCTTCGGATAGGGAAGTGCAAAGTTACGCGCGAATGGCGCACGCCCAATACATCTCTTCAGAAGAGTTTGTAAAATCTTTACGGGCGGCATCCTCTGCTCCCCAGACAAAATCTGCCGATAAAAAAATTTCACCCGCAGAAGTAGATGAATGGTTGAATATCTTTCGCCAGAAAAGGGAGTGATTGCGATAAAAACAGTCCAAATTCTAATATTTATTTAATCTTATTTAGACTATTTTGGTGTATATTCTAGTCATCGACACCTGCCCTCCCCTTTATTGGTATTTAGGTGTCCCCCGCCGCTTGATTTGCATGTCCCCCCCATGCTGATGAGCGGCGGGAATTTTTTAAGAAAGTTTACGGTTAGGCGTGTTGGTGGCGGGATTGCCGATGGCGGAGGATGGCGGCGCGGAGTTTTTGCAAGCCGAGCAGGTTCAAAAGGATGGATGCGAGAATGTTCAACCGCGCCAACGCGGTGGGCGGATGCAGCGCGAGGGAGCGAATCCACGCGGAGAGCGCGGCGGCGGGCTGACCGCCATCAAGCAGGTAGCGCGAGTCTACGCGGTTGGCTGAGGCGCGGGCGCGGCGGCTGACCTTTGCCAGCGCAGGCGCAAGCGCTTTGTCTTGCGCGGCGAAATTTAGAATGCGAAAAGCTTCGCGTCCGAACTCGGCGGCTTTGGCGATGTTTTTCGCTTCGGCGTGATAACGCGCCGCCGCCCAAGTCTGGTTCACATGCAGGATGTTTCCGCGTTGGGCAATGCGAATCCACAAAAGATGGTCGAGCATAAAATGGAAAGTGGGGTCGAGTCCGCCAGCGGTTTGCAGGGCGGGGCGGCGCATGAAAACGGCGGGTTGCCCGATAATTTGAAAACAGAGCAGGTCTTCGAGCGTCACTTGTTTGTAGGTCAGGGCGTTGAAGGTTCTCCCGTCCGCGTCCACGGCGAGCATGTTTCCGTAGACCAAAACCGCGTCAGGATGTTCCGCAAAAACTTTCACCGCCGCGCTGACTGCGCCCGCCAGGTAATAATCATCCGAGTTGAGCCAGGCGACGATTTCTCCTGTGACGCGGGCAAAGCCCTTGTTGATGGCGTCTGCCTGCCCGTGATCTTTTTCCGAAACCCAGTACGCCAGTTTGTCGGCGTATTTTTTGATCACATCCACGCTGCCGTCTGTCGAGCCGCCATCCACAACGATATATTCGATGCGCGGGTAATCCTGATTCAAGACGGATTGAATCGTCTGCTCCAGGTAGGCGGCTTGGTTGAATGAGGGGGTGATGATGGAAACAAGTGTCATGCCTGGAACAGCGTGTTGTAATCTGCTTTGGGAAAGATGGTCAACTTGCCGCCGACGGTGGCGTCCAACACTTCGCGCCCCGATTTTTGGTAAAAGTCGCGGGCAAGGGCGTAGCCAATTTCGGAGGTGTCGAGGTCGGGCAACTGCCAGCGGATTCCCTTGCCAAAGTAATTGGGCGAGACGTGGTTCGGGTCATCGCCCTCTGAAACAACGGTTTTGTTCGCCTCGCCTTTGGAGGTGAAGTTGTGATCCACGCCAATCAAAATCGCCTGCTGGATTCCCATGTGGAAGGCAAGTTGCAAGGCGACATTGGTGACTGTGGCGCTTTCCCAAACCCGTCCGCGCACATCGGGCGAGAAGCGCGGTCCCGTGTAGGAGGTGTAGAGGAAGGTGGGAATTTGGGAAATTGGTAAATTGGTATTGAAGTGACGGTGGGAGCGCCATGCGAGAAATTTAGGTATGGGAAGCGCGAGAATATCCGCGTGGAACTGCTCGATGACGAGGTCGTTGATGGAGCAGAAATAGGTGGTCTGGAATCCCATCTCAGGGAACATGACGTAGATGCGGTTCATGCCGAAGGTGATTTCGTTTTTGAGTTTGGTCAGGTCGGTCTGTTTTAGGCTGGGACCGTTGCCGATGATGAAGGCGCGTTTGCCTTTGTGGATGTCTTTTAATTCCGCAAGGCGGCGGATGCTTTCGCGCCGCCAGGGGTGAAGATAGGCGGCGGGCAACTGCGGCAGGCGGCGGATTCCGTCGTAGGCGTCGCGGGCAAAGTTGAGCGCGGGCGCGGGCAAAAGCGATTTGAGCGCTTGTTTCATTGGGGAGTTAATTCCTTGCGAAGGTTGAGAATAAGTCCGAGCGTGGCGGCGTTGAGCAAGACAAAGAGCAGGTCAACCCATCCGAACTGGTCGAAAATGCTGAGGAGGATGTTAAGACTGAGGATTACAACCGTGAACCAAAAGACGGCGGGCTTGCCAGCGCGGATGAATAATCCGCAAAAAAGCATGGCAAGCGCCTCGCCGAACGCCAGGACGCCATACGCCATGTAAAAGATTTTCAAGGTCGCGTCGGGAGCGGCGCGGAAGATGGAACTCACGCCAAATGCTGTCAAAACGGCGGTAAGGAAGAAAAGCGAATATTGGGCAAGCGCGGCAGGCGTTTTGTTCATCGCTCGGAAAAGTATTGGTGGCGGAGCGGAAGAACCACCCACAGGGCGAGGAGGTCAATGATGAAGGATATTGTGAAAAACGGGTCGAGGATGTTGAGGGCGCACAACGCAAGATTAAATACCACGCTGGCAAGCGCAAGAAAATAGGTCCATTTTTGGGGCTTGCCAAGTTTGATGCCGCTCAAAAACATCAAGCCCGCGTTGACAAAGGCAAAAAGGGTCACCACATCCGCCGAAGATAAATTTTTATTTAATACCGCCATGTCATAATAAATATAAACGCCGTAGCCCAACCACAGGGCAGCGTTCAAGAAGAAAAAACCGCGCCCCGCGTTTATTTTCAACGGGTCGGTTTTTTTGCGTCTTTTGGAGGGCGGCTCGATTTGCTTGGTTTTTCTGCTCATGGTTATTTCATTCGGTGCTGAGTCGCGCCGTTGCGCCGCCGTCCACGACCATTGCCTGCCCCGTCATAAAAGACGATTGTTCACTGTCGGCGAGGAAGTAAATGGCGTGGGCAATTTCGGAGGGGAGTCCCACCCGCCCGTTGACTGTTTTGCGGGCAAGGTTGTCAAGCCGCGCCTGAACATTGTCGCCGCCGAGGTGTCCGCGCTGCAAGCCCGCGCGAAGCATGGGCGTATCCACCGCGCCAGGCAAAACCGCATTAACGCGGATATTGTCGGGGGCGAACTCGATGGCCAGGGCACGGGTCAGGGCGAGGATTCCGCCTTTGGACGCGGCATACGCCGAGATATTGACCGAAGTTTGAACGGCGTGAACCGAAGAAATATTGACCACGCCCGCGCCGCCTTGCGCCTTCAAAAGCGGATGCGCCAGTTTGAGTCCGAGGAAGACCGAACGCAGGTTGGCGTTCATTACCGCGTCCCAGTCTTCAACGGTGGTTTCGACCAGCGGCTTGGCAATTTGCAGCGCGGCATTATTCACCAGCGCGTCCAGCGTGTCGGTGAAGGCGTGAACCTGATCGAAGATGGCTTGCATTTCTTCGGGGCGGGCAATGTCGGCTTGGATGAAAAGCCCGCTTTGTGGAAAATCTTCGCCCTGAGCGAAGTCGAAGGGTTGCCTGTCCACGCCGATGACGCGCCAGCCATTTTCAGCAAACAAACTGACGGTTGCGCGACCAATTCCGCCCGCCGCGCCAGTGATTAAAACGGTTCGTGATTTATTCATCCTTTATCCTTTGTATTCCATGCCCAACCCCTCCACCAAATTCTTGATGGTGTTCCAGTGGATTCTCTCCCACGCGGTGGGGCTGGAGTTGGAGTTGTGCGGGGCAAGCATGACGTTGTCCATCTTTAACAGCGGACTGTCCTGGGGCAGCGGCTCGAACTCGAAGACATCCAGCGCCGCGCCGCCGATTTTCCCCGACTGGAGCGCCGCGACGAGGGCTTTTTCATCCACGATGGGACCGCGCGCGGTGTTGATTAATACGGCTGACGGCTTCATCTTCCCCAAAGTTTTTTCGTTGATGAGGCGCTGTGAAGTCGGGTTCAAGTCGCAGTTGACGGAGACGAAATCGGATTCAGAGAGTAGAGATTGGAGATTGGTCATTTGAATACCCGTCTCGGAGACGAAGACGTGGTCAATCTCCACGATATCCGTGCCGAGGACTTTCATGCCGAAAGCTTTGGCGCGGCGGGTGACTGCCTTGCCGATGTTTCCAATGCCGATGATGCCCAGCGTGCATTCGCTGAGGGTTTTGCCTGGGATTTTCTGCCATTCGCCGCGTTTCATGGCGGCGTTCATCCACGGTCCCCTGCGGGCGAAGGCGAGCAGGTAGCCGAGGACGGTATCCGAGACGGGGGTGGTAAAAGCATTCGGCGTGCGCCCAAGCCTCACCCCAAACTGCGAACAGGCTTCGGCGGAGATCGAGTCCACGCCCGTGCCCCACTTCGAGATGACTTTCAAGCGCGGGGCGCAGGCTTCAATCACACGCGGGGTGTAGCAGTCGTCGCCGCAAATCGTCCCATCGAACTGACCCGCAAATTTCAGCAGGTCTTCTTCTTCCATGCGTTCCTGCACATCAGGGACGATGAGGGCAATCCCGTATTTATCGAGGACGGGCTTGAAGCGATCCAAAAATGGAATCATGTAGGGGGCGGTCATCAAAACGGTTGGCATTTGTTCACCTTGTATTGTAGAGGACGCTATCTAAATCTTAACCACAAAGGGTCACGAAGGGTCACAAAGGTTTTTCCTTCGTGTTCCTTTGTCTCCTTTGTGGTTAAAAAAACGCCGCTACCCCGCGCTATTCGCTCTCGCAGGCGTTTGGAATTTCGGAAAAATCGTACAACTTCGGCACGGGCGAGAAATAACTCACGTCGTCAAGAATATCATATTTGCCGCCGAAGTACGCGTTGAAAATCAGGCGGAAGGTGTTGACGGGCGTGATGATCGGGTACAACGCGTCGTTGTGTTCGGGCAGGTAATAGGCGTTGAAAATTGACAGGCGCTGCGCCTGCGACAACATCCAGGGACCGTGATCGCCTTGCAAAATAATAATCGGCGGCGTGTCTGATTCAGCGAGCAGGGTGTCTATGGCTTCGAGCGTTTTTTTGTTGAGCCAGGTCAACTGGTTGACGTAACCCTTCGCGTACAGGTCGCGCGGATACTGGCGTTGTTCGTTCCAAAAATCGGGCGGATAGGTGGGATTGCCTTCGGGGTCGAAGACAAATGGCGGATGCGGCGAAATGACATGGATGTAGGCGAAGGTTGATTCGGGCATGTTCGCCACCGTATCCATGTTATCGAAGATATTGTTGAAGCGGTCGCGGAACGCCTGCCCCATCACCGCGTCGGGGTCTACCCAGCCGAAATCCTGGGCGTAGCGCCCAAGCGTCGTCCGCAGGAAAAGCCCCTCGAACTCGCTCATGCCAGAGGTGAACGGCGGCGGCTCGACGAAAATATCCGCGTCGTCGAGTTCGTTCCACGCGAAGCCCGTCGCAAAGTTGACGGTCTTGTAGCCCATGCGCTCGAAGTTGTACCGCGCCGCGCTGTGTTTGAGCGAATTCCACAACGTGCGCCGCGCCGTGCTTTCAGGCTTGAACTCATCGTCAAGTTCCTGCAAGTACATCATGTTCAACGACGAGGCAAGCGAAATTTCCGTGCGGACGTAATTTGCCATGCTGCAATCGGCGACATAGAACCCGCGCTCTTTGAGGGCGTTCAAGAACTCGGTGTTGTCGTAGCCGTAAACATCCTGCAAAACATCCTTGCGCCCGTACGAGTCAAGGATGATGTAATAAACGTCGGGCGGATTCGCTGGCGCGGCAAGGTCGGCTTGAATGGGAGCATTGTCCGCGCCCAGGGCATGTGCGCTGCGCGTCTCACCCGTGAAGCTGATCTGCCACCCAGACATGATCAACAGGGCAAGCGCCATCGTGTTCAGAGTCGAAGCGGCTGAGGCGAAGGTCAACTTTGGGCGGGTCGCCCAGAACAAGGCGAGGATGAAGCCAATTCCCCAGCCAAGAATTAGCCAGGACTCGTAGTCAGCATCGGGATATTTCTCATCCACAAAAATATAGGCATGTCCAAATGAGAAGAACAACGCCAGCCAGAGCGCAGACAAAAAGGCGGCTTTGTGCGACCGACGAAAGAATAGCCAGAGGACAAAATACAAAAGTCCGCCAAACGCAACCGAAGCCAGCAACGGACGAAGTGCCGCGTCAGGTTGAACCTCGCCCGCGTTGGCGTTGAGCAAAGCCAGCGCGGGGT
>DYML01000155.1 GCA_020721605.1 Anaerolinea thermophila | reverse complement strand
TAATAAGTAATAGTCATAGTCATATTGGGAGAATCTTCCAAATTGCCAATTGCAAAAGACGTAGACTCTACCGGGGTAAAGCCACCATTGCCATCGGGCAGATAGATCATATTGTCACCCCAGTAAACCCCATTAGGATCCTCTTTAAATACTACGTCTCCGTCAATATTTTTAACCACTATATTGGGTCTTTCCATGTACATATCAGTTCTAGGAAATTTCCTATATTTCAGATTCACCACATCAGGATTAATGAGAGTTAGTTGCTGCTCGATCACAGAGCGGAGTCGGATATTGTCCTTGTGTTCTGGGTTCCCATCACCTTCATATCCATATCCGCCAGTGGAACTATATGTTACGACAGCGATCTTGCCCTCATCCGTCAAACATTTTGCATCAAACCTAACAACACAACCCTCAATTGGATGCGCAGTGATGTTTTGCGCCAGATCAACTGTGATCTCTTTGCCTTCATACATATAGGTGTAGGTCAGCAATCCCTCTTCCACGCTGTAGTGAATTCCTTCCGGGGCGTTGCCGTTGATGTCGGTTACTACTCCGCCATTGTCAATGATCCACACACCCGCGAGCAAGGCGTTGGCGGCGTCCAGCATCTGCTGCTGGTCAGAGGTCAACGTGGGAGTGGGCGTGAATGTGGGCGTTGCTGTAAAAGACGGGGTGACAGTGGGAGTCAAGGTGACAGTAACCTCCGAGGTGACTGTCGCCTGCGGCGCGGCTGCTCCGCAAGCGGTCAGAATTAATGCAAGAACGGGAACAAGAATCTTTTTCATGGTTGTCCTCCAAGTCTTTAGAGGTTTGATTGTAGTACAGTATTCAATCCACACTCAGGTAAAATACATCCATGACAAACTGGCGACTTTTACACACTGCCCCATCCAACGGCGCGTGGAATATGGCTGTGGATGAATCTATTCTTGAACATATTCAGCGCGGCGAATCACAACCTACTTTGCGGCTGTACTCGTGGAAACCTGCCTGCCTGTCTTTGGGTCACGCACAATCTTTTTTGGATGTGGACATGGAACGGCTAAAATCTCGCGGCTGGGAAGTTGTGCGCCGCCTGACGGGCGGGCGGGCGATTCTGCATACGGACGAATTGACCTACTCTGTCACTGGAGGCACGGAAGAGCCCGTCCTTGCGGGCGGCATTCTGGAATCTTACAACCATCTCGCGCAGGCTTTGATATTTGCCATGCGTGAATTGGGTTTGCCTGTGGAGATGAAAGAACAAGCCGACCAGCCCGCCGCGAAAAACTTAAACCCCGTCTGCTTTGAAACGCCATCTACCTACGAAATTACCGTCAATGGGAAAAAATTAATCGGCTCGGCGCAGGCGCGCAAAAAAGAGGGCGTGCTGCAACACGGCTCGCTGCCGCTAACAGGGGATTTAACGCGAATTTGCCAGGCATTAATTTTCAAAGATGAAGCCGCGCGAGAAGTTGCGGCGCAAAGATTGCTGGCGCGCGCGACTACGATTCAATCCGTGATCGGCGTGGAAACTGATTGGGAAACAGCAGCCCAGTCTCTCGTGCGCGGGTTTGAGTCGCAGTTGGCAATCCAGTTCCAAAACGGAGTCCTCTCCCCATCCGAAGAAAAAAGAGCAGCGGAACTTGTTGAGCAAAAATACGCAAACCCCGCCTGGACAGAGCGTTTATGAAAACTCATCCGCTGATCGAAAAAATAAACATGCACGGCAACCCGCTGATTGAGGGAAATCAGGTTCTATTTCTATGGCAGGGAAAAACCGCGCCGCGCTTCATTGACGACCTGCACGGCTGGGAGGACGATCCACAAAAGATGATGCGCATTGAAAAAGGTTTGTGGGCATATTCCCTGCACCTGCCAGCGGATGCGTATCTTGAATATTCGTTTTACGAGCCGCGTTCCAAGCAGCGCATCGCAGACCCGCTAAATTGGAACACGGTCTATAACGGGCTGGGAAATGACAATCACTTCTTTTACATGCCCAACCATTCTCCCGCCGCATGTGTCGGAGTTAAAAAAAATATTCCGCGCGGCAAAGTGACTCGGCATGTGGTTGAAACCTGGATGCTGGCAGATGACGGTCAGCGCGAAGTGTATTTATACCGCCCGCCGGTCAAAGAGCCTGTGCCGCTGCTCATCGTCTACGACGGCGTGGATTACCTGGAACGCGCAAAATTAAATGTCATCGTGGATAACCTGATTCACGAAAAGCGGATTCAGCCCATTGCCCTGGCATTCCTGCAAAATGGCGGCGACCATCGCGGCGTGGAATATGCCTGCGCAGACGCGACCATTATGTGGCTGGATAGCATTATTTTGCCTTTGGCGCGCAGGCATTTAAATGTATTGGACGTGAAAAAACAACCTGGCGCGTATGGCGTGATGGGCGCATCTTTTGGCGGGTTAATGTCGGTTTACACAGGGTTGCGAATGCCTGAAATTTTTGGCAAGGTCATCTGCCAGTCGGGCGTATTTGAATCAGACGGGCGCGATTTTGCCGCAGTGGATTTAATCCGCGCGGAGCAGGGGCGCAACATCAAAATCTGGATGGATGTGGGGCGCTTCGATTCGCTGCTGGAGGATAACCGCCGCCTGCAACCCATTTTGCAGGAGCGCGGGTACGAGGTCACCTACCGCGAGTTCAGCGGCGGGCATAACTACACCTGCTGGCAAAATGAAGCGGGAATTGCGCTGGAAACAATGTTTGGAAAATAAAAAAGACCCGAAAGGTTGTAACAACCTTTCGGGTCTTTTTTTATTCTATCGTCTATTCCGCAGGAAGGTAGGGATGTCCAAATCGTCACTGTGAACGGTGGGCTGCTGGGCGGCGGATTTTGATTCAACCGCTGAGCGATTTTCGATGCTGATGCCAACCGACTCACTGGGGCGGGCAAAAGGTGTGTTTGCAGCAGAGATCGGCTTTTCGGTGCGCATGGGGCGTTCCAAAGTGCGGCGCGGCATGGCGGTTCGTTCAAAGCCAGTGGCAATGACCGTGCAGCGAATTTCATCGCCCATTTCGGGGTCTATGACTGCGCCGAAGATCATGTTCACGTCGGGGTGAGCGGTTTCGCGGATGATCGCCGCCGCCTGATTGACCTCGAAGAGAGTCATGTTGGGACCGCCCGTCACGTTGAAGAGTACGCCGCGCGCGCCGTCAATGGTGATGTCGAGCAGTTTGCTGGAGATGGCTTGTTCCGCTGCAATCTTGGCGCGGTCATCGCCAGAGCCGCGACCCACAGCCATCAGCGCCGCGCCGCCTTCAGACATAATCGCCTTCACGTCGGCAAAATCAAGGTTGATCAAGCCGGGGATGGTGATTAGTTCGGAGATGCCTTGAATGCCCTGATGCAGCACTTCATCTGCCATGCGGAAGGCATCCTGCAAGGAGGATTTTTTATCGGCAAGTTGCAGCAGGCGGTCATTGGGAATAGAAATGAGCGTGTGCGCGTGTTCCTTCATTTTGAGTACGCCCGCTTCGGCAGACTGGGAACGCCTGCCGCCTTCAAAGGTGAAGGGGCGGGTGACCACGCCAATGGTGAGCGCGCCGCATTCCTTGGCAACCTGCGCCACAATCGGAGCGGCGCCTGTGCCTGTGCCGCCGCCCATGCCAGCGGTGACGAAGACCATGTCCGCGCCTTTGAGCACGTTGTAGAGTTCGTCAGATGATTCTTCGGCGGCTTTGCGCCCAACTTCAGGGTCGCCGCCTGCGCCAAGCCCGCGCGTGAGTTTATCGCCGAGGCGCACGCGAATGGGCGCGCGCGAAAGTGTTAATGCTTGCGCATCGGTATTACAGGAGATAAATTCAACGCCCTGAATGCCTTCTTCCATCATACGATTGACTGCGTTCTGTCCTGCGCCGCCAACACCGACTACTTTGATGCGGGCAAAAGATTCGGAATTTGGGGGTCTTTTGTTTGTGTCCATTGGTTTCTCCTGGCAAGTTATGCCCTATCTTAAATGAGAATGACGATTTTTAAAAGGGTAAATGGGTAATAAGTGAGTGGTACATTGGTAATTACCCATTTCTAATCTCTTCACGGTAATAAACGCTTCATCCAACTTTTGATTGCGTCAAAATCCATATTTTTTTCTCCTTTTAACCTGCGCTGGTTTCTGGCATCGCCAGAGGCAACAACATCCTGGTCGCGCATGGTGGCAGCCCAGTGCAATAAGCCAACACTGGTTGAGTATGCGGGCGACCCCAGTTTATCTACAAGCCCCGTCAGGTGATCTGGCTGGGCGGTTCGGGCAGACATGCCAAGAACGCGGCTGGCAACTTGTTTAATGCCCGGCAAGGCAGAAGTTCCGCCGGTTAATACCATGCCTGCGGGCAGCAAGCCATCGTAACCGGAGCGTTTGATCTCCTGCATGATGAGATCAAAGGTTTCTTCAACACGCGCCTCGATAATGTGAGATAAATCCTGACGGTTAATGCGCACGTCATTGTCTTCACCGAAAGGGCGAATGGAGAAGTATTCGTCAGCGCCAATTTCTGAACGCAGGGCGTGTCCTTGCTGTTTTTTTACTTCCTCTGCCTGAGAGAACGGCAGGCGCAAGCCATGCGCAATATCTTGCGTAATATGGTTGCCGCCCACCGAAAGAACCATCGTGTGCCAAACATCCCCATTAACGTAAATCGCCAGGTCGGTTGTGCCGCCGCCAATATCGCAGACAGCCACGCCCATTTGGCGTTCATGTTCGGTTAAGACCACTTCGGCAGAGGCAAGCGGATTCAAAACAAATTGCTGCACATCCACGCCTGCCGCGCCCACGCATTGCCGCAAATTATCCACCGTTGCGCCGGCGGCGGTGATGATGTGCGTTTCCACTTCCACCTTGTAACCGCGCATTCCAATGGGAGCGCGCACGCCTTCCTGACCGTCTACCGTCATGCCGCGCTGAATGACGTGAATCACCTCGCGGTCGTAAGGGATGGCAACAGCCTGCGCCTGTTCGAGCGCGCGGGCAACATCGGCGGCGTCTATGATGCCGCCAGGCACGCCCGTCGCGCCGCGACTATTAACAGAGGAAACATGCGCGCCTGCCAGGCTGACCAGCGCGGTGGTGATTTCCAAGCCGGAGGTGCTTTCTGCTTTTTCAACCGAGCGTTTAATGGCTTTGGATGCCGCCGCCAGGTCTACAATGATTCCCTTGCGAATACCATCCGAAGGCTCAATCCCCACGCCAAGAATACGAATGGACTTTTCTTCGTCCACCCGCCCAACGAGGGTGCAGATTTTGGTCGTGCCTACATCAATGCCAACTACAATTTCTTCCATTTTATTCTTGTCCACTAGCCACGGGTAAATTTTGCAGATCAACTTTCACAGTTCGATAAAAAGGCGCATCGGGGTACATGACGCTGATAAACGAGGGGATAATTCCACGGCGGGTAAGAGAATCTACCAAAGATTGATACACGCGCACTTTTAACGGCATGTCTTGTGCGGTGGCGCCAAAGAAAGAGTCCCAGCCACGGCTGTCTTTCCAGCCCAGCCCAAAACTGCGATCAAAGACCATTGTGGTATCTGAAGGGACAATGGGAGCAAGGGCGAGAATGGCTTCGACCAATTCTTTTTGCATGTAGGGCGGCGGCGAAAATGGGTCGTCTAAGGCGGGCATACCCACCGGCGGAACGGTCAATCCTATCACAGGAACAAGCCCCGTTACCAACCCGCGTGGACGAAAAGCCACGCCGCTGGAATCAACCCAGGTGTAGCCTTCATCCTGCTGCCAGGCAATCACAGGCTCACGTTCCTGCACGGTCACATAGACATGGTTCGGCAAATATACTTTAACCTGTGCCGAGAGTAATTCGGGGTAAGTCAGGCGCAAGCGCGATTCAGATTCTTCCGGCTGCACGGTAAAAATAGACTGCCCCAGCACGCCCAACGCCGACTCAATTTCTTCGCGGGTCAGGTGATTGTTGCCAAGCACCGTAACGCTTGGAACATGAAAATAAGGCAGGGACAGCACAAGGTACAGCACAAGGCTGATTAATACGGCAATGGAAATGGAAATAAACCGCCAACTGGCATGGGCGCGCTGGTCGGCAACGCGGGATGGATGCAAATGAATTTCGGGCAAGCCCAGCGCAATATTAAATCGGCGCTGATTTGCAAAGCGCTTGCGATCTACTGCCGCGCGCGCCGTCTTTTTTAGAATGGGGGTGGATGCGCGTTTGCTGGTTTGCGCCAGTTTTTGCTTGGCGCGATGAGCGCGGCGCTGACGCGCAACTTCGGAACGGGTAAATTCTTGTTTGCCGCTCATAATGCCCTCCGATATACGGTGCGATCACGCTGTGCTTTGCGTGCAAGCGCAAGTTCAATCAGCCGATCTATCAACTGTGGGTAGGTCATGCCGCTTGCCTGCCACAATTTTGGATACATGCTAATGGATGTAAAACCAGGCAGTGTATTTAATTCGTTCAAGTAAATTTGATGGGTGTTGCCGTTTACAAAGAAATCGGCGCGCGCCATGCCAGCGCAATCAATGGCTTTGTAGGCGCGCACGGCATAGGCGCGAATTTGGTCGCTTACTTCAGGCGGCAGCGGCGAGGGGATGAGTAAGCCCGATGTGCCGTCCACATATTTTGATTCGTAGGAATAAAATTCGCGGCTGGGCAGAACTTCGCCGCAGACCGATGTTTGCGGGTCTTCATTGCCCAACACGCTCACTTCAATTTCGCGCACATGCCCCACGCCAGACTCCACCACAACGCGGCGGTCAAAATGCGCGGCTTCCATTAAGCCTTCGATCAAGTCGGCGCGTGAGTTGCATTTGCTAATGCCCACCGAAGAACCCAAGTTGGCGGGTTTGGCAAAGAAGGGGTAATTGCCCAGGGTTTCAATTTTTGCAATGACCGCGTTCAGGTCGGTTTCAATTTCGGCACGCAAGACCAGCAGTGAATCTACAATGGGAATATTATTGGCGCGCATCACATCTTTGAAGATGGCTTTGTCCATGCCAACCGCCGAGCCAGCGACACCCGCGCCCACATACGCTGCATCTGCCAGTTCAAACAAGCCCTGCATGGTTCCGTCTTCTCCAAAGGGTCCGTGCAAAACTGGAAAGAAGACATCCACTTCAGAGAGCGGTTCAATTCTGCCGCCTGCTTTTGTGACGTGAATGGCATACAAAGACTGGCAAGCGGCAGGCTCGGTGGGGGGGATGACAGAAACCAGGTCGGAAAAATCTTTCTTTTCAAAAGCGGCTAACGTATTTGTGCCTGTCAGCCAATTTCCGTCTAATGTAATGCCAATTTGAATCACTTCGTAACGTTCCGCGTCCAATGCGGCAAGCACAGAACGCGCAGACATAAGCGAGACTTCATGTTCGCCTGAACGACCGCCAAATAAAACTGCAATGCGAATTTTCTTCATATTATTTCACGTTGAATGTTTCATGTTCAACGTTCCATTCTCCAATAAGTTCCACTTCCAATTTCAGGTTGATGTTAAATTTCTTAAACACGGTTTGCTGCGTTAAGCGAATTAAGGCGCGAATATCTTCGGCGCAAGCCTGACCATGATTAATAAAAAAATTACCATGCTTCATGCTGATCTCGGCATTGCCAATGCGCGTGCCTTTTAGCCCCGCTGCTTCAATCAACCGTCCGGCATAATCACCCGCAGGGTTTGCAAACATGGAACCCATGCTCGCGCCCGGCGGCTGTGTAGATTTTCGGCGCTCACGAAACTGTTTGATTTTAGCAGAGACTTCCTCGCGGCTTGCATTTTTTAATCTCAACAGCGCCGAAAGGATGACGGCTTGCATTTCGCCGCGCTTCAATATGCTGGCACGATACGCATACTTCATTTGCTCGGCGGTCATTTTTTCACGTCCGTTTTGAGTTAGGACTTCAGCCCAAACCAGGCTGTCAGACATGTCGGCGCCAAATGCGCCGGCGTTGCCATACACGGCGCCGCCCACCGTGCCAGGGATGGTCGCCGCCCATTCCAAGCCAGAAAATGCTTTGGGTGCGCAACGGTTTGCCAAATTGCTAAAAATGACTCCTGCTTCGCACCACACGGTGGGCGGGTCGCCGTTGATGAAGGACACTGCCTTTGCGCGATTCAAAATCACCACGCCGCGCACGCCTGCCTCACTGATTAATACATTCGAGCCGCCGCCCAAAAGATAAAACGGCATTTGATACTGCCAAATAATTTTCATCGCCTCTGCCAGTTCATCGGCAGAGGTAACAGTGACAAAAATATCGGCGGGTCCGCCAATTCGCGCGGATGTGTATGCCGCGAGAGCAACATGCTCTTGCACGGCGGCGCCAAATTGCAGGCGAAACACATCCAAAAAACGGGCGGGATTGGTCATTTTTTTATAGCCTTTTTAACACTTCGGCGCTGATCTGGTCTGCATCG